>CAZRUU010000045.1:0-4813 GCA_964603235.1 uncultured Syntrophaceae bacterium
CCATGGGGCGAACAGTTTTCCCATCCCGTGATGATGACTCATGGCGGCTCCTGATTGCTGAATGGCATCGAGAACCCCCTTGTGATAATCCACGAATTCATCCTTCTCCATCTTTCCGATAAATATGAAGTAGAGATTTGCCCCTTGTGGATAAAAATGGGAGCAGTGCGTCATGCAGACCGTTCGGGGTCTGCTCTTGCAATATTCTCTAACATGTTTATGGACATATTTCAGTTGTTCCCAGTTAACGGCGCATTCGAGGGTATCGATGATAACACCGAAATCGTGCAGGTCTTCCCTCATGTAAGGGTCGGTAAATCTGCTATATTCCCATTTCCTGGTGACGAAACCCGTTGTATACATGGCCCCGTATCTCTTGCATATTTTCCGGACATTATGCTTGACCAGGCGGGTCAGACCCCTGCTGCCGTCCGTGGTCCCCAAGAGGATGCATTTTTCTCCCGATCTATATCCGCGCAGTTTCAGCAGCCTGTCAATGATGGTGCCCTCCAGGCCATAGAGCTTCATGGCGACATCGGTTTCTTCGGGATCGGACAATCTGAACGCGGAGGGGTAGCCGAATTCTCCCTGCATGATCTCCCTTGTGGCTTTTATGGCGTCATCCCAGTTCTTGAAGATAAAGCTGAAACGCTTGGTGTTGCCGGGATTGTAACGGCGAACCTTCAGCGTTACGGAAACAAGGACCCCAAAGGCTCCCTCACTTCCTATCATTATCTGGTCGATGGAGGGACCGGTCGCGGACGCGGGGTATTCATCCGTCCTGATTATTCCCGCTGGTGTGACGTATTCCTGGCACACGACCATATCTTCTATCTTGCCGTAATAGGTGGAGTTCTGGCCGGCCCCCCTCGTTACCACCCATCCCCCGACCGAAGAATATTCAAAGGATTGTGGAAAATGGCCACAGGTATATGCCCTGCGTGCATTCAGACGCTCCGGGGCATCGTTCAGGGCATTCTCCAGGTCCGGTCCGAAGATTCCCGGTTCTACCGTGACGGTGTGATTTTCCTCGTTCAACTTTAATAAACGCTTCATATGAGTTCTCATGTCGAGAGTGATTCCTTCTCGCATGGACTCAAATCCTCTTGTGACAGACGATCCGCCACCGAAGACATAGACAGGGATCTTGTGCTCGTTACAATATTTTACGATCTCCGAAATATCTTCCTTGTTCCGTGGATGGATCACCGCACCGGGGAGATTTTCGACTATTCCCTCTCTGAGCCGGAATACGTCATAGGTGGTTTTGCCGTATGCCACTTCAAGGCGTGAAAAATTATCGGTCTTTACATTTTCTGCCCCGACGATCTTTTTGAATGCCTCGACGTATTCGGGATTGAGAGTTGAAGGCATCTGAAATGAAACTTCTTCCAGACCCATATCATGCGGCGCCCTGAAATCCTCATCAGTCATGTTCAAGCTTTCTTTTATCAGTTTATACAGTCCCTTGTTTGGATGCTTGAACTTGTCCATGTCGCCCCACTTAAGGATGGTCCTGTACGATTTGGTATTGGGAATGTCTTCATACCAATCGGGATAAAAGGAATCTTTCTTACTCATAAAATTTTTCCTCTCATTTTAAATTCTGTTTAATCCTTATTTCCTCTGGGTTTTCCATGAAAATATACCTGGATTCTTTTCTTATAAAGGCGTAAATCAATGATACTCGGTGAAAACAAACAAAATAATATTTGAAGCACAAGTGGGCTTTTATGACCACAGTCTTTAGTTTTCCAATGGGGTATATCCGGGATACATCAGGACGAGTGTTATGAGTTGTTTGAATCGGCAGGAAAATACATGCTTGGATACATGAGGCATGCTCTCTATAACTACCAGCGATTCTTCGTCTTGAGGATTCTTCCATGCTTCTTGAAATCAAAACTAAGTAGTTCATTTCTTACTTCGTCGTTCATTCCTACGAATTTAAGTGCGATATTGAAAGAATTGGTAGTAGGGTCGACCCTGATAACCTCCCCGTACAGATAAAGAATTTTGTATGGCTGAACAGAAAGAACTAATTTTATTTCCAGCACACTGCCTATATCGTAACTCTTGTTAGATGCTATTCTCATTCCATTACCACTCATATTCAATGGTTCAAAAGCTATGGATGATATACTTCCATATGCGGAGGAAAGGACGCTTATAATGAAATCCATTTTATCATTCAAGATGTTCAACCATTCACCCAAGGCCTTATCTTTCATTTCAGGTGGTGTTTCCGCGTCGATTACAATTCCTACTTTGGATACATGGGCATTTAAGTCTTCTTGTTCCTCCGGTGACACCAGGCGTGTTTCAAGCGGGAGATATGTGTTGACTCTCGAGTATTTTCTGGAATTCTGAGTTTTCATTCCTTTACCTCTCTACGTATAATGGGATTATCGGTAGAATCAGTCTTCGTATTCTTTAAAAAGTCTTTCTATCGAAACACTATCATCGATATCGATAGATTCGTTAATGGCCTCATTGTTTCTTTCCAATATTATGATGTTTTCGCCCTTTCCCAATTGGGCCTCTTGAGCCTCTGTGTGGTATGTAGAATCCTTCATAATGGATGAATGATAGGCAGGCGTATGTAACGTCTCTGCAGAAGGCTGAAATACATTGGAAGGGGGTATAAAAGTTGTGCGTGTATCCAGAAACTCCTTTAAATATCGATCATGTGTAAACATCCCTTCAGCCTTCCCCATCTGAATGGCATTATCAATCTGCTGTAGGTTATTTTCGCGGATGAGTGCCTTAACTGACGGTGTACCACGGAGTATCGAGAGTAAGGGCGCTCTCAGGTTGGCTTTTTCTACGTATGTTAACTGCTGGACAATGAGCCAGGAAAGTGTGGACGAGATCTGGTGGCGGATTTCATCCTGGGATTCAAGTGGAGCACAATTACACAAACGATAGATAGCTTCTTCTGTATTTGTTGCGTGAAGGGTGGCAATAACCAGATGACCTGATTCCGCGGCGTTTATACTGAGTCTCATGGTTTCAGCTTCTCTTAATTCTCCTATGACTATTACATCAGGATCTTCCCTCAGAGAATCCAAGAGCCCCTGTTCGAAGGAATTGGTATGATCGCCAATTTCCCGTTGTTGAATGAAGGCTTTTTTTGACAGAAACCGATATTCAATCGGATCTTCAATCGTAATAATATGACATGCACGAGAGGAATTAATTTCTTCGATAATAGCTGCTACGGTTGTTGTCTTTCCCGTTCCGGTAGCACCGCAGACAAGAACGAGACCCTGCTGAAGTTTACATATTTGGTGAATAGACGGATGAAGATTTAATTGGTCAACAGAAGGCGCATTTCCAGGCAGGAGCCGGATGGCAAGGCTCAACCCGGTTGTTTCATTAAAGATGTTTATCCTTAATCTCACAGCACCTATAGTGGTTGCGTAATCCACAGAACGACGTGTTCTCAGCATGTTAATTCGATCTGCGGGGAGAAGCTTTTTTACGAGAGAATCAATTTTGTCAGGCGTCCATTTTATGTCGTTGTTGAATAGGATTGCTCCTTTGATGCGGGTGACCAACGGATGACCACTTGACAGATGTATGTCTGATGCTCCCTGACTGACAGCAACACGAACTATTTCGCTGAACTTGTTCATGACCATAGTGGGTACCTCCCATTTAGTATTTCTCCTGTAAGGTTATAATGAATATTACAGAAACCTTTTTACAGCTACGCCTGAATCGAAAATAAATCAAGAACTCTTTAACAAATTCTGGCATATCACCCTACTATACATAGGGGAATACATGTTCTACTACAAACTGGAAGTTACGCTTTACGTTTTCATTTCCAATGATGATTCCCATATGGCCCGGGAGGAAATAATCAGTGTCAAGCTTTGAAAGCTTCAGGATACTTTCTTTCAAGAGAGCGCTGTCACCTCCGGGAAAATCTGTTCTTCCGACATTCTGATCAAATATCACATCACCCGGGAAAAGAGCTTTCCGTGAAGGCCAATACAGGGCAACTGATCCCGGCGAATGTCCGGGTACATGCAGTATCTTGAAATCTTCATCCCCAAGTTTGATGGGTCCTTCCTCCAGCACCATGTCTATGTGGACCTTCGGGGAATCTAATCCAAACAGTCCATACATATGCCCGCCTATGTCGTCCAGGAAATTCATACCTTCTTTGTGCAATCCTATCTTTATATTTTTATCGCTATCGAAAGTCTCGGATGCCTCAAAGTGATCAGGGTGTGAATGGGTATTTATTACATATTTAATACTCTTCAGATCTATTTCGTCCGCTTCCATTTTCCTCAAAAGGTCTGGAAGAAAAAGCTTAAGACCCGGGTCTATAAGCGCTTGGACGTTTCCCCCTATGAAAAAACTATTACAGTTGTTTTCAAGCGGATTGGTCCACTCGTAAACATAGATATCATTGTTCAGTTTCATGGTTCCTCCTTATTTGGGCAGGTAATACAGGGGATTTTTGGCCCTGTTTTTGTATCGTATTTCAAAGTGCAGACAGGGTTTTCCGGTCTTCTCTTCTTTTCCCAGAAGTCCTATCCTTTCCCCTTTCTTAACAGTGGATCCAGTATGCACTTTCCTTTCCTTTAAATGAGAATAAACAGTTGAGTAGATATTGTTATGTTTTATAATAATAGTTTCTCCATAATATTTGATGGGTGCGGAATGTATTACAGTCCCGCCTGCGGAGGCCAGAACGGATGTTTTCTCTCTTCCGCTTATCTTGATTCCATTATGCCGCATGCCCTTATATACGCCGAATTTTGAAAACACCCTGCCCCTTACCGGCCATATAAAA
>CAZRUU010000045.1:4913-8595 GCA_964603235.1 uncultured Syntrophaceae bacterium
ATGTTTTGCTGTATTTAATGGAGATGGTGCTTGTGGCATTAGGAATAAATAATACGCTGCCGGCTTCGATACGGTTATCGGACAGGTTGTTCGCATCGGCGAGTTTATCGAGATCACAATTGTAGGTTTGGGCTATTCTCCACAGGGTTTCACCCTTTTTCACCCTGTGATAAACACCATTTGTGTCTGTACCGGGTGTGGTTGCGCAGGCAGTGATGAATAACAGGATAAGGAGAAGTATGAAGAGTGTTTTTTTATCGCGTAGCATAGGACTCCAATTAGAGAAGACACTTAATTAATATGAAACCTCCGATAAGAAGCGCCACAAAAACAAAGGCCAGGGTATTGAAATAACGGTCTATAAACAATTTAATACTCGGACCGAATTTATATATCAGCCACCCTACAAGAAAAAATCTTGCGGACCTGCTTATCGCTGAAGCGATTAAAAAGATTATGAAGTTTATCTTGAATGCGCCTGCGGATATGGTAAAAACCTTGTAGGGAATGGGTGTAAAACCGGCTATCCCTACGGCCCACGCATTGTATTTGTTGTACAGATTGCCCACCGAATAGTATTGTCCTGTAAAACCATAGAAATCAACTATGCTAAAGCCGATCAGATCCATAAACTGATACCCGATCACATATCCGACAACACCACCGAGAAGTGATCCCAGAGAGCATATCAATGCATACCTGAACGATTTGGCCGGGATGGATATTGCCAGCGCGATCAGCAAAACGTCGGGCGGTATGGGGAAAAAACTAGATTCCGCGAATGCGAGTAGAAACAGTGCCCATGATCCATAGGGTGTTTCAGCCCAGTGAAGAACCCAATCGTATAATCTTCTAAGCATACCCTATGTTAACCCTTCCATCCATATTCTCCTATGAGATCAACAAAACGGCACCCGCAGAGATCTTCTATTTCCATGTCGTCTGTTTTTTTCGACATACGAGTTATTCTCAACAATGTCTGCGAGCTTTGACTGCCGATGGGAATAACAAGTTTCCCCCCGACAGCCAGCTGTTCCTTGAGAGTCTCGGGGATCTTCGGGGCGCCGGCAGTAGCGATAATAGCGTCGAACGGAGATTCTTCACTCCAACCATACGTTCCATCTCCGGCCCTTATCAATATGTTGTAATAGTGGAGCGAGTCCAAGGTTTTTTGCGCCCTGAAAGCAAGAGACGCTATTCTCTCGATTGAAAATACCCTATCGGCCAGCTCTGCCAGAATGGCTGTCTGATATCCACAACCAGTTCCTATTTCCAGAACTTTTTCGGTTCCCTTCAGCTCAAGTGCTTCAGTCATGAGACCCACAATATAAGGCTGGGAAATGGTCTGTCTGGAACCTATGGGCAGGGGATTGTCTGAATATGCCTGGTCCTGGATGCCCTCATCGACAAAAAGATGTCTCGGAACCGTTGCCATTGTCTTTAAAACCCTCTCATCAGTAATACCTCTTGCCATGAGGTGGCTATTGATCATTCGGGCTCTTTGCTTGTTGTACCTGCTCATGGGCTCTATCCAAAAGTTTCCTCTAATGTCTTTTCAAATCTATCTTTATGCATATCATATTTTTAAAAGTATTGGGATGGTACGGACACGAAAGATATGAGTAGCTATCATTTAACAGCCCAGTTTTCAACAAAAAAGCGGCTTGGCGGGAATGGCTGACTGTATTGTTTATACACGCGGTGCAGCGGTTTCTAATGTAGTGTTTTAAAAAGATCAAATATTTGTTCACAGTAAATCCCGTTTGGGTTCTTGCGTGTAAATATAATTTACCTGACAGGGTTACCTGTATCATGCCTGTCGCGCGTTTTTCTTGACACTCAAACGTATTTCTTCTACACACCAAAAGGCAGTTTTGTGGAAAGTTAAATTTTAACCATTCTGTCAAAAGTAATCTGCTTATTTCTGCGAAGGAGTTTAATCTGATGAAGATTCCGGCCTCTCCATGGGAGCTAATGATTAGGGCTTATTTTAATGTACTTCCCGATGTTCATCGCTGTTTAAGTGAGTGGGAAAATCGGGCAAAGCAGATTCCGAACCCGGAGCTCAGAAGGCAGGCGTTGATGAGCATACAGACAAAAACTTTTCACTGTGAGGGGGGGGCTGTTTATGGATTGCTGGCAGGTGAAGGGTATGGAGAAAGCATCCGTTTTATTGTTGCCTATCAGACGATCTGCGACTACCTTGATAATTTGTGTGACCGCAGTACATCTTTAGATCCGATTGATTTTCGCGCACTTCACGAATCGCTGCTTCATGCGTTGACGCCGAAAGCTGAAAGTGTCAATTATTATCGATTTCGGGACGAACAGGATGATGGCGGGTATCTGGTAGCGCTTGTGAAAACATGTCAGGATGTATTGGAAAAGCTTCCCTCGTATAGTAACATTTCTTCGGAACTCTATAATCTGGCGGGCTACTATTGTGACCTGCAGGTACATAAGCATGTAAAAGTGGAAGAACGTGTTCCACTTTTGGAGGAGTGGTTTGAGGTGTATCGGGAAGGACTGCCGGAGATGAGCTGGTATGAATTTTCGGCATGTTGTGGTTCAACACTTGGTATCTTCTGTCTCGTTGCCTCTGCATTTTATGATCAGTGTTCAGATGAATTGGCATCGTGTGTAAAAGATGCTTATTTTCCATGGGTGCAGGGACTTCATATCCTATTGGATTACCTTATCGATCAGGAAGAAGACCGCATCGGGAAAGACCTGAATTTCTGTTCTTATTATAAGGATGATGAGGAGATGCTGAGGCGGTTAACGCACTTTTTTAATCAGGCGGACAGAAGCATCTCCGGATTGCCCCACTCGAGATTTCATCAGATGGTTAACCGTGGATTGTTTGCTATCTATCTCTCGGACAAAAAAGTAAGCAGGCAGAAATCAGTGCGCAGGATAGCTAAAAAGATTATTCGTCTTGGTGGATGGACGGCCTTCTTTTTCTACTTGAATGGGTGGATATATCGGCGGATTAAATAATTCCCATCCATAAATAGAATGACGGTATTATCAAGAGTTCAATTTGGAGTAGTTAGCTTCGCAGCCTGTCAGTCTTTATCCCCCAAGAGAAGTTTTGTCTGAATGAGGATTCCTGAAAGGGTCAGGATAATGACGATAACTGCTTCAATTTCCGGGTCAAGGGTAAAGGTATCAATGATGATAGAGGCGCCGGCTATGGAAGAAAGCGCGATAAGTGCCCAATCAAAAAGGAAAAACAGGAGTATGGCCCCGGCGATACCCCCCAAGATGTACGCGATCCATAATACCTCCTGGGGGATCAGTCCGAAAGAGCCTGCAATCATATAGGCTATGTAAGAACCCGCGAGAAAGCCGCCTGCAAATATGGCAAAGCCTTGCATGAAGAGGGCGATGATTATGCCGATGATCCCCAGTATGATGCCCGCGGCCAGTATTATAACAGGCGAATCGATAGACAGGATTTGGCCGGCAAAAGTAAGGCCAGTGATGAAGCCTATCGCACCCACGAAAAACCAGAAGAATTTACGGCCTCCTACCAACAAGAAAAGACCTGTTGCAACATGTATTAACGGTGTCATAATTATCCTTTTACACTTAGTCTGCGGAATAGATGTCGCCGGGACATCGGCTCTCCGGTGCGTATCCTCGCCTGTTGTGAAACCTTTGTCAAACCTTTAATTTT
>CAZRUU010000046.1:0-8420 GCA_964603235.1 uncultured Syntrophaceae bacterium
ACGAAGACGGTTATCTCTTCATAATGGGTCGCCTTGATGACGTCATAAATGTGGCGGGTCACAGACTCTCCACCGGCTCCATGGAAGAAATCATGGCCGAGCACAGGGACGTGGCGGAGTGCGCCGTGCTTGGAGCAAATGACCAGTTAAAGGGTCAGGTCCCTGTAGGGCTTGCCGTCCTGAAATCCGGAGTTAATCGTGATCCGGATGAAATCGCCGGGGAACTGGTACAGATGGTGCGGTTAGATATCGGGGCTGTTGCCTGTTTCAAGCAATGCGCCCTCGTCAAAGCCCTGCCCAAGACCCGCTCCGGCAAGATACTGAGAGGCACCATGCGCAAAATAGCCAACGGCGAAAATTATGCTGTTCCCTCAACGATTGAAGATGAATCCGTTCTCGGCGATATTGAAGAGGCAATAGCAAAGTTAGGTCTGGGAAAATAAGACAGGACGGAAGAGACCCCGCAGAGAGCAATCGCCAAAAATAAAAGGCCTTGCACGAATATAACTCGAAACATGTCGTTGAATCGGCTGAGGTTGCAACAACGCGAGAGGAGTTCGAAAGCTCCATAGACAGGTAAATAGCAACGGAGCAAAGAAAAAAGGAGGTTCTGTGAGTAATTTTAAGGAATATACCATTGGACAGCTTCTTAAGAATGTATCTTCAAGGTTTCCCGAACAGGATGCGCTGCTCTTCCCTGAAAGAGATATACGGCTGTCCTATAGAGCTTTCTATCTGGAATGCGAAAGGGTGGCAAAGGGGTTTATGGCCCTCGGGGTCAAGCGGGGCGACCATGTGTCTGTATGGACGACCAACCTTCCTGAATGGTTGTACATGCAGTTCGGCCTCGGTATGGTAGGTGCCGTACTGGTTACGGTCAACACGAATTACCGTTCAAGTGAGCTTGAATATATCCTTTCCCAGTCTGATTCCACCACACTTGTTTTCATGGAGGCAAGCAAGGGTATCTCTTTTTATGAGACCGTCATGGAGGTAATCCCTGGGCTGGAGAATTCCCTGCCTGGAAAAACCGAGCACGCAAATCTGCCCCTGCTGAAGAACCTTGTCTATATCGGAGACAGGCAGGAAACACCCGGCATGTTTCGGTTTGATGATCTGATTGAGATGGGGGAAAGCATCGAAGAAAGTCAGCTCAAAGAAAGGCAAAAATCCCTTGATTCGCATGATACGATTAACATCCAGTATACCTCGGGTACAACCGGTTTTCCAAAGGGTGTTATGCTCAGTCATTATAATATAATCAACAATGGTCGGATGGTGGGCGATGTGATGAATATGGCTCCCAAGGACAGGCTTCTCGTACATGTGCCGCTTTTCCATTGCTTCGGGTGTGTTATGAGTTCCCTCAACTGCGTTTCTCATGCCTCGGCCATGGTGATTATGGAGGTCTTTGATGCATTGAAGGCGCTGGAATTTGTCCACAGGGAAAAATGTACTGCCATAAACGGGGTCCCTACCATGTTTATGGCCATGCTTAACCATGAGAGGTTCAAGGATTATGATATGTCTTCGCTTCGAACCGGCATAATGGCAGGCGCGCCATGCCCGGTTGCTGTGATGAAGCGAGTCACGACAGATATGCATTGCCCGGAGGTGGTGATAGCATATGGCCAGACCGAGTGCGCTCCTGTCATGACCATGACACGACCGGATGATCCACAAAATATCAGGGTGTCCACTGTTGGCCGGCTTCTTCCCGGGATAGAGGGCAAGATTGTTGATCCGGGTACGAATAGGGAATTGCCGGCGGATGAGCAGGGTGAAATCGTGACCAGGGGCCCCTGTGTGATGAATGGATATTACAAGATGGAAGAAGAAACGGCCAAAGCCATCGATAATGATAAATGGCTCCATACAGGGGATCTGGGAAAAATGGATATAAATGGCAATTTCCAGGTGACAGGCCGCATCAAGGAGATGATTATTCGCGGTGGTGAAAATATATATCCTAGGGAGATAGAGGAGTTCCTGCACCCTCACCCCATGATAGACGATGTGTATGTGGTGGGTATCCCTGATAAAAAATATGGTGAGGAATTGCTCGCAGTAATACGGTTGAACAAAGGGGAAGATATAACCGCTCAGGACTTCATCGATTTCTGCGACGGGAAGATCGCCAGACACAAGATACCCAGGCGATGGGAGTTCGTTGATGAATTTCCCATGACCGCGAGCGGAAAGGTCCAGAAGTTCAAGCTGGTTGAGGAGTATCTTGCACGCCACCCCGGGGATTAGGCTAAGTGATAGAGGGGGTCAGATTGTTTACTATTGCCTCTCCATATCTTCCCTTAAATGAAGTATCCGGGAAGAGAGAGTTTGAAGTGAATCATCCATAAGCTCCAGCCTGTTAATGGCGTCTTCCTTAGCAGATTGCTCCGTACCAATTGAATCTGCTGTTGCTGATATATCCACTGTGAAAATGTGAAAACGGTCAAGCAGCATTCCGTTGAGAATTTTTGGGGTTTCGTCAATGAGCCTAAAGAGATACAGGAACTTGAGGTTTTCCTTGTAGTTATTCAGGCTGGATATAATAGAGCTCGTCGTTTCTTTTTTGATTCTTTTCACACCATCTTTTAGCGCGAGTATCTCTCCTGCTTTTTCGTTTTGAATATTCTTTTTCAATACTTTTTTTATGAGTTTTACCAGGTTGTAATATTTTAGACGCATGATAGCTTCAGTGCGAATCTTTGCAGTGTAGCGAAGTGACGAAACAAGCTTTGGAATATTACATTTAATTCTCTTTTTTAAGTTTTTCAGATCTATAGAATACCTCTCGTCAAATGTATTTTTTCTTGATGATATTCCCACATTTTCCAAGGCCTCTTCATATTTTTGAAGCGCATTCCCCATCAGGGAATCGTAAGCACTGGCAATATCAGCGAGAAAGATGTCAACTTTTATTTCTTCCTGACGGATGAACTCAATCAATCGGGGATTGATCACTTCAGCCATAAAGAGATCGATATCGCGTCTAAAATCCTGGAATACCGCGTACAACGTCGTTGAAAAGCCTAAATCATTAACATCATCCTCACTCGTCTGATAGTTAACTTTATAATTCTTTATGTGTTGCCGGATGTCTTTGACCAGGTTTCCGCCACGTACATCAAAGAACCCGTCTACAGTTTTCCAGACATTGAGCTTTGTTTCCCTTGATACTGAGTCAATCGTGTTACTGATGCGTGATTTCAGCTGGTTCAATTGTGTCTGAAGATCTTTTATTTCTTGAAGAACTTTCATAGCTCCTTCGGTATCTTTTGTTAGAATATTATGATTGATCCTGACCCAGTCATCAAGCCCGGCTGCCATAAGTGCAAAACGTTCAAGGTGATTTTTTAACAGAAGGTTAAACCGGTCCCGAGTAAGCTTTTCACCAAAAAGAGTAAGAAACCTTTCGGTTTCTCTGTCGGAAAATGTACTGAGTTCCGTTTCATCTTTCCATTGTTCTACTCTGAGCATGTCTTTATGAGAAGCGGTTTCCCCGAACTGCCTGATGAGATTAAATAGGGCGGAAAAAGTGAATATCTGCGGCCCGGATTTGATCACCGATATCTCTTCCAGGATTCTGTTGGCGAGGGTTCTTAAATCGTCGAGCTTATCATGTTCGCCCAGATCACAATTTATAACAAAGTAGATGTTCTCTATGAGACCCATTTTCTTGATTATGGATAGGAACTTGATATCTGCCTGACGTATACCTGTTCTACTGCTCACAAGGTATATAATCAGGTGGGTTCCCATAAGATAGTCCTGAATCATTGAAAGGTGGAGAGGGTTTGGAGAATCACTTCCCTGGCAATCCGCTATTTCAATGTTATCATCAAGATTGTCAACTCCGGGAATCTCCAGTTCAAGATCTTTCAGATATACCGCGAGGGAATCATCACCCACAAAATCCTTATGTTTGCTGAAATCTGTTCCTTCAAATCTCTGGATTCTCCCATCCTGTGAAAGTTCTTCTCTTATTCGTTCATATCCCTTCAAGTAAGAAGTGAGCAGAACACCGTTAGCATCCAGAGCTCCATGAAGGATACGTTTCTCAACACTCAAGGATTTCAATGCTCTTTCCAGTTCCATTCGATCCTCTGCACGCCTGATGTCAAATTGATGATCATCGGAATGTCGTTCAAAAGATGGAAAAAGAATCATTGCCTCCTTCATTTCAGCATTTACTTCATCCCATGTCTTGAAAAAGAGGGATGCCGTCAAGGTTGGGCCTTTCCTGATCTTTGTAACTATGGATGTTACAACTCCAGCACCCCGCTTAAGATAATCTCCCCCTAAGAACGCGTTTATAAAAGTACTCTTACCCGACTTTATGGCTCCCACCACGGCTATTTTCAGGGTGTCTTCATGAATCTGTTCTTCTATGGAATGTCTTATCTTTTCCCATTGATCAAAAGGAAATGGCGATATTCCCGGAATTGACCTTGCTGTATTCAAGAGAGACGAAAACTCATCATTCATTTGAAGAAAATTGGTTTTTATCGAGTCAAAATGATCCATGTAGATTTTTCCTGCTTCCCTTGCCTGCTTCATTTCAGTTTAAACAATTTCTTTACCACTGCCACATAGGGGTCGGCTTCGCCATCGCGGCCTTCTTTTTTCAACCCGACGACGGGATCGTGCAGTATCTTGTTCACAATAGAGTTGACTAGTATCTCTATATTTTCTCTATCTTCCCCGCCGAGATTTTTCATCCACGAATGAGACTTTTCCATCTCCCCATTTAGTATCCCTTCGGCCTTATTTTTTAAGTCCACTATCGTGGGAACAACCTCGAGTGTAGCGAACCATCCAGAAAATTTGGCGACCGCTTCATCAATAATGGATTCCGCCTTTTGCGCCTCCTTAAGGCGGCTTTCCATGTTCTCGTCAACCACTCCCTGAAGATCGTCAATATTATACAGGTACACATTGTCAATTTTTCCCGCGGCAGGATCAATGTCTCTCGGCACCGCCACGTCGATAAGAAACATCAGCCGGTTTTTACGCCTCCGCAGGGCAACTTCGATCATATCCCTGGATATAATACAATCCGGGGAACCTGTGGAACTTATTACTATATCCACGTCTCCGAGTTTCTCTTCCAGAAGTTCAGATTCAACCGGTAGGCCGTGAAAATCATTCGCGAGTCTTACCGCATTCTCGTAAGTACGATTGGTAAAAAATATCCGGTCAACACCATCGTCCATGAGGTGTCTGGCCGCAAGCTGTGCCATCTCACCCGCACCGACAAGAAGCACCTTTTTCCTGCTAAGCGTGCCGAATATCTTTTTGGCAAGTTTAACCGCGGCAAAGCTCACCGAGACCGCATTGTTTGCTATGGAGGTTTCCGTTCTCACCCTTTTCGCCACGGAAAAGGCATGGTGAAGTAATTTATTTAATATGATACCGGAGGTTTTTTGTTTCACACACAGATGGTAGGCATCCTTGACCTGCCCCAGGATCTGGGGCTCTCCCATGATCATCGAATCGAGACTTGACGCAACCCTGAAAAGATGGCGCACCGCGTCCTCATCGCGATACACATAGAGACATTCTTCCATCTCTTCAGGAGAAAGGTTGCCACGCGATGTGATAAATGCCTTCAATTTCTCCACGGCAGCATCGCCGGGTTTCATGTTCACCAGCACTTCAGCCCGGTTACAGGTGGAAAGATACATCACCTCCCTGACATGCGGAATATTCTTCAATTCCTCGAGAATTTTCCCCTCTTCTCCGTATGATATGGACAATCTCTCCCTTATGCTCAGGGGGGCGCTTCTATGATTTATTCCCAGGAGGGCTATGCTCATGTTCTCCGAATCCCGCAGTAATCAGAAATTGTGTATCGTTACAAAAAAAACATTCACGCCGATAAAAGCGAAGAGAAGTCCGGCAAAGGCGATTATGGATAGAAGCGCTGCCTTCCTTCCCTTCCATCCCATGACCATTCTCTGGTGAACCAAAGTGGCGTAAATAACCCAAGAGATCGCGGTAAATATCTGCTTCGGATCCCAATGCCAGCTACTCCCCCAGACGGTCCGAGCCCATATTGATCCCGCAATAATGCCGAACGTCAGCAGCGGAAATCCCCAGACAATACATATATGGTTTATCCTGTCAAGATCCCGCAGGGACGGAAGTAACCCACTGAAACCACGCACTTTTTTGCTCTTTATCAAATTGTCCTGCAGCAGGTACATTGTCCCCGCCAGGCATGCCAATGTGAAGAGGGCCCCTCCGGTAAGTAAAAGCACGGCGTGAACGGGAACCCAAGGTCCGCGCAGAGCGGGAGGGATGGAAACTCCACTCATCAATCCGGAAGATGCCGCTATCATCATCACCAAAACTGCGGGAGACACAAAAGCGCCAAGCACTCGTGTTTTTGTTTTTGCCTGGAAGGCAAGATATGCACCCGAAATGGCCCAGGCGACAAATGAAAGTGAACCATAGATGTCAGCCAACGGTGTAAAAGCTGCTCCCATCCATTGAATGACGATATAGACCGTGTGCAGGGCGAATGCCAGAAAAAATACCCACATTGAGACCTTCGCCATCCTCACTCTCCCGGCGAAGAGCGAGACGATATATCCTGCCGTGCTCACGAAGTAAGCAACAATTGTGATCCTGAAAAACGTCATCTCCATAAATTCACCCGAGTGTTGTAATTCTTGACAGACTCGACTCCTCGAACTTTTTTTTGCAGTTTCCAGTTTACGGCTTCACTCGAACCCTTGAATCCCTGAATTTTTCTTTTGGGGGGACTAATCCAAGATTTCACAGTTCCATATTCTCGCCAGTACGATCCCTGATGATCGCTCTTGCCTTGTCCAATTCTTTCTCTCTGATATGCCGGAGTATATCGGAATCCAGCACAGATTCAAATATCCTTTTATTTTCCGCCGATGTGCCTCCACGGGCAATTATTTTCCTTCTGAGATTACCCATGATATCGAGAAGAATGCCATATTCGGGGCCATATTTCTCCTCCATCTTCTCCCTCAGTCTCCTGGCCAGTGCCGGGCTTTTTCCTCCGGTTGACACGGCTATCAGAAGATCTTTCCGACGAAAAATTGCAGGCACTATAAAATTGCATCTGGCAGGCTCATCCACAATATTCACCAATATTCCCCTGCTGCGCGAGTCGCGATAGATTTTTTCATTGACATCGTCCCGGTCGGTTGCCCCTATTACCAGAAAAGCACCCTCTATATGTTCTTCACTGTAGTCACAGGGCACATGTTCTATAGTCCCCTCATTCTTCATTGCACGCAGCCCCGAAGTTATAGTCTTTCCAACAAGAACAACCCTGGCGCCACATTCGAGAAGCCTCGTTATTTTCCTTTCTGAAACATCTCCGCCGCCCACGACAACACACTTTTCATTTGAAATATCAAGACTTACCGGATAAAATTCCATCTGCTCCATCCTTTTGATAAAGTAAAAAGAGGTAGTTATCATGAAGACCATGAAAGTTCAAGTTGCTTGAAATATCGGCAAATGGGTGTTAGTTTAAATAAAAGGAGACAAGACATGCCGGAGACAAAAGAGAAATGGATTGAAATAACAGTTCTGACACCGCCGGAACTCGTTGACGCGCTGTCAAACTTTCTGGAGGAACTGGGGGCAGATGGCGTGTTTCAAGAAGCGGAGCACGGCCCCGACGAGTCGGGATTCAGCGGTCCCACGTTTTCCGCACAGGAAGAGATAAGAGCCTACCTTCCGTGGAGTCACAACGTAAAGAAACAGACAGCCCGTATTGAAACCTACATCGACAGTCTGGCTTCACTATTTCCCAGAATGGAAAAACCGCAATTCTCCACAAAGACAATAATTGATCCCGATTGGGGTGAACAGTGGAAAAAATATTTTAAACCTCTCAGGGTGAGCAATAACATAATAATAAAACCGACTTGGGAAAGATATTCCCCTGCCGGCCATGATATTATCATTGATATAGATCCCGGAATGGCCTTCGGCACAGGACAGCATTCCTCCACCACGATGTGCGTCATGGCCATCGAGGATATCCTGCTGAAAAACAGCGGGCGGGAAGAGTATGACATATTGGATGTCGGCACGGGCACCGGTATACTTGCAATATGCGCCGCAAAGCTCGGCGCACGCATGGTAACGGGCATAGACATAGATCCAAAGGCCGTTGAGATAGCAGGCAAAAATGTCATCATAAATAGAGTAGAAGACCGGGTTGAGATTATCAATCGCGATATTGCCTTGTGCAGGGGCAGTTTTGATCTGATAGCGGCCAATCTGATATCGGGAGTACTTATAAAACTTCACTCACACCTGATATCTCTTACAAAACCCGGCGGATATATCATAGCGTCGGGAATCACAGAGCAGGACGCGAAAGACGTGGAGAAGATATTCTGCAACGGGGAAACTGTGCTGTA
>CAZRUU010000047.1:0-2080 GCA_964603235.1 uncultured Syntrophaceae bacterium
ATTCAGTGTAACTATTCATACCCCGTTCCTCCCTGTCTATCCTTGTGCTGTTTACGCCTTCGAGTAGGGATTTCTCCGCTCTAATACTTAGCGATAGCTACTAATGGTTGGTAATAATTAGTTTTGGTTATCTGCAGTTGTCATCTCTTCATGAGTTGTGGCTTCCTCTACAAAAAGATAATCTTCAATTTTTTTATTTAATTGGTTGATTCGCTGTATGGTTAAATGCTCTTTATCGGCTATGCTGCCCGGAGATATTGAGTCCTCGAATCTTTGAGCAATATCACTATAGCCGTTGGATAAGGACTTTTTCAGGAGTAGGAACGCACCTTTTTTTTGCTGGGAAATTTCAGAGATTACCTTTGTATCCGCTTCACCTATAAAATATTTGTTGGTATATAGATCAGTGGCATTTATGTCGTTAGTGTCCATATGTTCTTCATACGATGTTATTTCGGGCTGGGCATATCGGGACGTACTGAGTTCTTTGCACCGACTAAGAATATATATCCAGGCCCACGCGATTATCGCCGCACTACTCTGCTCTTTATGCCACCGGTTTACTCCATTCATTGCTGCAATATAACCCTCTTGTAATAGGTCCTCGTATGGCATATCTACACTGTTTTCATAGCGTTTCGTTATTGTTTTAACAATTATCGATATTCTCGATATGTACTGTTCCATAATGGATTCCCTCTACGAAAATAACTAATTGTCGGCCGCAAATGATTGATTATTTCCATTCAATTGATCTGAGATTTCTCTAGCAACAAGGGATCTCATCTTTGCTTTCACGCAAGCGCTCAGGATTGTGCTATCAAGTCGCTTCTCCGGTTCGGTTAATTCTTCGTATGCGCGGGACCGAAGCTGATTAATCTTCTCCTGAGGCATAACTCTTATGTGTTCCCTGACGGATAAATGTAGCCTCTCCTCCTCTCTCATTTTATCTGCTTCTACTTGCTTCGCAGCTTTCCTATGCTGTTTGTGCTCATCCTCTTGGTTCTTATCTTCCTGCCATTCCTTGCCCCAATTATTGAGTATGGATTTTGTGAGATATACCCGGTAGCTTTTACCTGCCGTCTCGTTGGCATACAGAATATTTTGTTTTACATATTCAAAACCATGCTTATCCAGGGCTTTGGCTACCAGCTCGTGGATTGTATTCTTCTCGCGGTGCTGTTCGGGCAATAGGGCGATTAAAGCCTCACAGTTTTCCACCTGAGCTTCTGTGATTTCTGTTGCACAGGACTGTGGGGGTGCTGTTTTCTCGGGCTTAGAGGGCTTAGAAGCTTTAGATTTTCTGAATGTAAATATTGCTTGCCCCCGCTTCGGGCGTTTGGTTTGCAGGGTAAGATTCAGTGAAGTTTTGGCATTAATTGTATCAACGGCTGTCGTGATTCTCGGGATAATAACGGCTACATATTTTTGTTTCATCGGTATCTTGGCTGAGAGTTTTAGCGCATTAATGCTCCATTCATTGCGCCCCTGAAATGATTTAATCAGGATTTCATAGAGTCGTACTGCCAGGGGAGAACCGAGCGACTTCATTTGCTGAAAGTCAATATACCGAAAATAATTAGAGTTTTTTATCTGTTCAAGCCATTTAGGGGCAAATCTGATATTGAGATGCCCTGTGCCTTTTTCCAGATCCCATTCGTCTATGATGCCGAAGTTCATAGTCTGGTAATCTTTGCCGTCATAGAATGTACCGGTAAACTTTATTCCCACCATCTTCCAGCGCTCTAAGCTGTCCTTGAGCCGGTCTGCCCATTTTTTTCCCGGCGCAATCCCACATCCCCTCAATATCTCACGTTGTGTCAGGGTTAGCTCCTCTTTCCACCCCGCCTGTTGAGACTGGAGCATGAGATAGTAAAGAAATATTATGTCTGTCCTGGTGGGCGCTTTGTATCCAACCCTGTAGGTGAACCCCTTGCGGTCAGTCCATACTAATCCCGCCCCCGCCTCTTTCTGGTCTTGAAACCAGACGGGGTATTCGTAAAAGTTGATATCCTGCTTAACAAGTTCTTTCATATTTTGAATCTCCTTTGCTGAGAACAGAAAGCGTGGTATCTGAGAA
>CAZRUU010000047.1:2180-8396 GCA_964603235.1 uncultured Syntrophaceae bacterium
GAGAATAGAAAGCGTGGTATCTGAGAATAGAATATGCCCGCTGGCCCTTTGGTGGCGTGGGTCTCCCAAACTGGACAAGTATTAGACTACATATTAGACTACTACTACGACTACTGGAGTTTTTAAAAAGCGCTTTTTTAGGGAGTTGTCTTGAGAGTTGTTGTTGTTGTTTCTTCTTGATTAAAAGATAAAACAAAAACCTCGATCCATGATTATGGCTAAGATTATTCTTGCAATTTGAGGGATCTGTTTTTAGAACAGGGGCGGTTATTTCGGAGTGTGAGTGGACTTGATAATTGCTGGGCAGGTGGAGGCCTGCTGGCAAAACGTAATATGCTTCTGTAGATATCTTGTAATATTGGGATGTTATGAAGATGAAGGGGGTGGGATGGATTATAGATAGACCACTGTTATTCAACAATTTTGAGTAAGGGTAAAGACTCTCTCTTAATCGTCGAAGTGCTTCCGGGAAGCTGATGTCCACTTTCCCGTCAAACTCCCCGATTTTGGCCAAGCTGACGTGCCGGTTCATCAAGGTATTGCAGTCTGGGCAGATGGCAACGAGGTTGCCGAACTTCTCAGTAATGGGGGAATAGTCCGCCATGTTGCCGGCAGGCGATTTGGGGGCGCGACAGCGGACGCAATAGAGTTCCCCTGGTTTACAAGGCTGCTTGTTTTTCAGACGGCGAGCCTGAAGAAATGCCACCAGGACATGACCAAGAATCAGCATCGGGCGTTTGTCATCGGTGGTGGTTAGACCGTCCTTGACCCAGTGGCGCACGGTATTTTTGTGAACTCCAAACAGGTTGGCGATCTCTTCCACCGTGTAGGTACGGTGGATTTTTACAAGACGGTGGTTGGGGTGACGTCTTCTCATCGCTCCCATTCCTTCGCCTCTTTACGGGCCGTTTCCAGCTTTACCACCAGAACACGGATTTCGTCATCTGTGTCCCCGGCAATGCGCGCCGCGTTGATAGTTGCTACTTCGTCGGAGGGCCATCCGACCGCCCGAGGACCGAGAGAGACCGGTTTTGTCCATAACCCTTGTGAAACCCGCAGATAAATGGTGGAGCGGGAAAGCCCCGATGCAAATTTGACGGCTGGGATTCTCAGTATGGTACGCTTCATCTTTAAACCTCCTTGACGAGTATTGGAAATCTTTAGACGAAGCGTAAATGGGCGATTTGGGCGATACAATACCCGGGCAAGGCCCGCCTTGGATGATCCATTCCTTGCAATATCAAATATTTGAGGCTTTAAGGATCAGTGCGCCAGAATAGGCGCAATTGAGATTTCACTATTAAGAGTGTCAGGAAATCAGTGGTTTACCGTAAGGTGGAGTTGGGCGAAAAGATTCCGCCCAACTTTTTTTGGATTTATCAATTTTCTGCGAAATTTTGTTTTAAAATAGATAGCCCAATATGCACTCTTCACCTCAGAATCATTTCAAGAGAAAATCGATTATTACTACTTGAAAGTCACACTGTAATATTCCTTGACAAAGTTTCGTAATGGAGTTAGTCATCTAGCGTACTTTATTGATCTTGAACGCATCATATGTGCTTGTGAGCAGCTGTAACTCGGGGGGATTATGGTCTAATCATCGAAAGCCCTGTTTCTCAAAATGAGAGATGGGGCTTTTGTTTTGTGTGAGGGGTCTTATACCGCACAGGTGCCGTAATTGAGATTGTTATCAGGAACCATTTGAACACTTTCAGCTCCGGTTCAGGCGGAGGCGGTGGGGGGTCTAGCGGTGGCGGTGGGAATGGCGGCGGAGGCGCCAGCTAAATCCTTATCCGCCGGTCAGAAAAATCATCCGGGAGGAGTCCATGGAGTAAGGAAATAACCCCTGTTATACGGTTTAGGCTGTCCGTAGATGTGATCATTCCCGTTTGAAGTCTTGCTTGCCTCCAGTAAAATAAAGTCTAATGCTTACAGGAAGTAATCCCTACCATGATGAATTATTTTTTCATCTGTTTGCGGATGGTTTCTGGATCGCGGCGACGGGCAATGTCCATTTTGGCAATCTGCAGTGAGTACCAAACGTCGGACATCCCAGGGCGTCTTTTGCGCAATGCACGATATTCCTTCCGCCAGCTTTCATACATAGCTTGTGTATCCAGCTTGCGCGCTTCGCGCTTAACGTCGCTTGGAGTGTATCGGTTATCTGCCGTGGAAGCGGCATCAACCAGCCGTCGGGCCTGAGCAGTATCGAGCGAATACGCGCCATCGTGAAATTCAATGAACTCTACTAACGGAACCATGTTGCTTCCGGCTACCAGGGCCAATGTGCCGGAAGCTTCGAGGCATAACATCTGGCTACGCTTATCTCCGAACACAATGCCAATCTCCCATCGGCCCGCACTATTCACTTGCCTGGCCTGGCGTCGCAGGTCAAGACTCGATGCGACAAGCTCGGATACCAAATCAGCGCTGCATTGCCATTGGATTAATCTTTCGGAGGAAACAGCCACCCGGTTAATATCGCTCCGCTTATCGCAAACGATAAATGAAGACGGGTGGCCTGCCGTTGCGGGAAGGGTATGAACTGGCATCACACAATTGTGTTCACAGCCCGGACATGTCGCGCTTGTTGCCGGCCGCGCTTTCACAATCAATCTCTGTGTTTTCATGGCCTTGACTGCTTCAAGTGGCCATTGGTGCAATTCTTCGGCACTGACCGGGATTGCAATGCCATTGCATGCGCCCAACCGCTCCAAAAGCTCAGACAGAATATTAATCGGCGTCATATGATCACAGCATTCCATCACTCAGCGCACTCCTCCGGTTCCTTGGGTTCAATCCCGGAGCTCACCAGCATAGCGCGCAGTTTCAGACCGAGCTCGTCGTATTTGAGCGAACAGGAGTTGGGATAGGTAATGCGGATTGTCACCCGTTGTGCCGGTTTGTCAGGATCGACCACAACCGAGACCGCAATCTCTGCCTGTGTAAGATTGTACATATCCAGCGGGATCGTTTTTCCAATCTGGTCAAGCAAAGCATAAACGGCATCCCGATTATCGGACGCATCGGCTTCCAGCGTAATGCGATCCCCTTTCTTCACTCTCGAAGAAAGCCTTAGTTTCTTCACCGCCACCTCCTCGATCCCGCTTCCAGCATCGTAGATAAATTCAAAGCTACGCTGGAGCAGCGGAGACAGATCGTAGATGCGTTGGTCCTTTGGATCCGGCGGCAGTTTGTCGAGCTTGAGTATCGCCGTTGCGAACATCCCTTGGAGGGATTCAATGGCCTTGTATGAACCTCGAAAGTTAAGATCGAGAGAACCCTCCTTTTGCGAGTACACATAAATTACCTCGAAAGCCGGGTTATGCGGCCGACGGTCAAACTCACCATTTACCCACTCGATACTTTGCTGCGAATAATCTTCGGGGTAAGCGAAATAATAATCAAGCTCCCCCCGGCGGAAAGGTTCTACGACGCAATTTTTCCCCCGTCCCTCGGTATGGTGGAAGTAATGGCGGATCAGCTTGGCCAGTTGCTGAAGACTGTCCTCGTCCACCGCTGCCGTTCGGTGCTGCAGATTTTTACGCTTGCGCCAATAGGGGTGCGTATCCGCATGATAGAAGCGTGTCGCCCCCCTCCAGAAAGGATTGTGGTCCAACAAGATGATCATTGCCCGCTCATAGTGATTGGATAAGACCGAGAGCATTTCAACAAAAGATGTGAGGGCATCCGGGGTTTCCTGCATTTGCCAGCTCGCCTCATCAATGACTGCCCTAAAGCCCTTTTCACAACTCATCTCGAAGATGTCCCTAAATTCACTATCCATCTCATTACGCTGACCGTACGGCAGAGCCAGCCAGGCGGTAAACAGCTCGTCAGGCTTGCCCTCCTTCATGGCGGCAAAATCTATGTTGCCAAATAACCCCCGTCCCTGAAAATAACGAGCGAGCAGGGCATTCGGCATTTGTCTGAGAAAGCTTCTTGTTGAGTATTGCCTGGCCATACGATTTCTCCCTTCTTTTTAATTTTTTTTCACAAAACTATAAGGTCTATTTCAACTTCGGTTCAAAGTGATTGCAGCCTACATCCACTTTGTTCGGAGGTATTTGCTTGTCCTTCCTCCCATGCTTGGAAAACCACGTGCAGACACCCAGGAACGTATCCTGCCGGGTAATGTCCTGATATCTGCAGTTCCAGCAACTCATCTCGCTGTCGTGCGGGGATACATTACTGCCCTTTTCTGCTGCCACTTTGCGCCCTCCGGAAATACGCCATTGCAATCCTCAACCTGTTCTCCATTTCAACCCGATGATTCAGAGAAACTGCATTGTGAGTGATATGCCATGTGAGGACATTGTAGAATGTCCAGAGTCTCATTACTGGGAAATTATCGTTATCATATCCACTCGTGTCATGATCAATTTGATGCTCTATCTCCTCCGTTGCATTCTTGCCAAACTTCATTGTCTTCATAACTTTTTCGTATATTGCCCGTTCATTCTGATCTTCCCGACCACTCTCTGACCTGGTCCGGAGATTGCGGTTTATCGATGCGGATAATATTACCCGGATCGACAGAATCATTTTCTGGGAGGGGAGCCTGTCTTTTGCTTTTTCCCAACTGGATAACGCTTTTAAGCTTGCTCAAGATATCTGAGCCGGGCAAGGGCTTACAGTCGGAATAATAGTCGAACCAAGGCAAACCATGAGATGTGTACTCCCTGGCAGTAGGCGCCTTGGTGGAAGGATTATTCCCGGTGATGGCTCGCCAGGTTTGCGAATTGGCCAGGTGAACAAAACAGCGGCTGGACGTGTTCATGTCCCACTCTGACAGATCAAAGGTGTCCTCGTATATCTCCTGGCGCATGCGACCACCGACTGCCAAACCCATGTCTGCTTCCTTTACCCTTAGCATTGATATGCCCTCAGATGCACTTGAGTACTGGTAGATACCTTTTCGTATTATTTTAGGGGGTCTCGTCTCTCTGGCCAGTGTTTTTCAAAGGCCTCTTTCTTCATGGGATACACGGCGATCTGCACGCCTCCCACGTCTTCACTGCCGGTTATCTGTCCCTCCGCGCTGTAGCCTTCTCCCAGCGGCATTGCCACAAACTGACGGATGAAGCCTTTTTCAACGCTGTATCCGTCAAGCCACGGCTGGTCTGGGGTAACCATGTAATCCTGCGGGTCTCGTGACAGGCCGTTCGACCAGAACTCACCGGTAATGGCGTTTATCTTACCCGTGGCCACCTTGACGGCGAATGGATAGCGGGCTTGATGCTCATCTACATATGATGATTCAAAATTGATCCACATGGCTTCCGACTGATACAGGGGCAACATCACCCCGCCGTGCTCGATCCAGCTTTCCGGTACAGCCTTCCTGTGGTCATCAACATGCACAAGGGAAAATCGCCCAAGGCCCGGGGGAAGTGGATAGTCCTTTCCATCATCAGGGATACGCAGCGTCCTCATGAAAGAGATGGTCAGCGTTGCCTCATGTGTTGTTGTTTCGGGAAACGTACACACCAATGAGTCGTTCTTGAGTTCTATCATGCTCCCTCCCATGCACAACAAACGTAAGTTTTCTGTCGAATGTCACCAGTTTCCATCTCTGACCTCCCGTACCAGGCGAAGAACGGCATGATCAGGCATCTCTTTCATTTGTCTGATGAGCTCGGCAAAAAGTTCCGGCCGCTTTCGGATGATCTCCTGGATGTCCGAGGAAACCTTTCCGCTTAAGGCAAGAAGTAAATCGGGGTTTTCACCGAGGTCAAGGCTCAAGGATATAATCTTTCCCTCGGAAAGAGGGGCCGGGAGTCCCCGCTCAATCTTACTCAGGTACGAAGGCTCGATCCCGACTCTTGCCGCCACTTGACGTAGAGAATACCGCCCGTCCTTCTCTTTCAAGGCTTCGCGTTTTTCACGAATGTATGGACCAAATATGTTACTCATGGTGACATTGTGTACTACACAGTACACAATGTCAAGAATAATTTCCCCCCAGAGGGTTGAAGTGCGACATAATGTCAACGACTAAACCGGACCACTGACAAAAATCGGCACACAGTGAGCAGTAATATTCTGATGCAGTTTTTACTGGAATCTTGGTATTGCCCTCTTAATCAGATTACATTGCACCACTATGTTATCGCTTATTTAGGTGAGTGGCGCAGGGGAACTACCCCCCTGCGCTCTCTCAGAACTGGACGTGACAGTCTCCCGTCATCCAGCTCCTATTGTCCAGCCTTG
>CAZRUU010000048.1:0-8389 GCA_964603235.1 uncultured Syntrophaceae bacterium
GGTGAAGTATTAATATTACAAAGAGTTATACCCCCTCCCCTTAATCCCCTCCCGCCAGGGGAGGGGAAATCTGACTTTTTGCCAGTGCATCAAACTTTATCTTTGCCAAAGAGGCAAAAGAGAAATACGAGGCCAGATACAATAAACGATTCAACCACCAGGCAGCAAACGGTTATGACTTTGTAAACCTCCTTGCAAGTCTGCTGGAAGACAAAACAATTACCCGCGAGAATGTAAAAAGCCTGCTGGAAGAGGGCTTTGTATACCCCGGAGTGTTTGGGGATCTTGATGTTAAACCGGGAGAACACGAAATCACCTTTCCACTGCACCCTGCCCAAATTGTAGATGGTGAGATTAAATACATGCATTGGTAATTGAAGGGATGGAGGATTGGCTTGTTGGCATCCGGCGCGGAGAGAGCACAGGAGTAATGAAAAAGAACTGAGGCATTGAAGGATTGAGGACATGAGGTTTAAAATAAGTACAAAACTAATTACCGTCTCTATGCTGACTGTAATACTAATGGTTTCAATGGCAGCCTTTTTAATTTATGAAAGCCAGAAATCTCTGAAAGAATCTGTGGGGGAGAATTACGTATCCTTAGCCGAGGAAATGCTGAAAAGAATGAATGAAGGCATTTGTCTTAAGGTGGGGGAGCTTCAAACACACAGCAGGCATTCGGTGTTACGTAAATCACTTTCAGAATCGAACAGAAAATTTCAGAAATTAGCTGATATAGAGGCGTACATCAAGCAAAAGGACAGGGAATGGGTTTCGGCGCCAAAAGATGAAATAACGCCGTTCATGCAAGGGTTAATCTCCGGGGATCTATCAGATCATTTTAGAGAAGACTTTATTGAATTTTACCAGGAAAAATATGGGTACAAAATTATTTTAGAGATGTTTGTAACGAACAAATATGGCGCAAATGTTGCACAAAGCGGTAAAACAAGCGACTACCGCCAGGACGACGAGAAGTGGTGGCAGATCGCAAGAGAGAAGGGTTATCATGTGGGCGCTGTCGAGTTTGATGAAAGTACAGGAGAAAACATTATATCTATAGGAGTGAGGATTGATGATAAAAGGGGAGATTTTATAGGCGTAATGAAAGCCGAAGTTGCTCTTAAGTCAATTGTAAGGTCAGCGGAGATAGCCGTAAAAAAATATGAAACAACAAGAATCAAATTGATCACCAAGGATGGTCGTTTAATTTATAGTACAAGGGCGTTTAAATTCCTGGAAGATATATCTGACAAGAATTTTTTCAAGCAGATAAAAGGGCAGAAAGGTTTTTTCATTGGCAAGTATGGCGGAAGAGAAAGACTCTATTCCTATGCCAGGTCAAAGGGTTATAGAGATTTTGAAGGCTTGGGATGGATTTTGGTAGTGGGACATGATGTACAGGAGATACTGAAACCCGCTTTTCAATTAAGAAACAGGATGATGGCAGTTTCTCTTCTTTTAATTTCATTGGTTGTTATTGTTGCCTTTTTAATCTCACGATCTATAACAAGCCCCATCAAAAAACTCATCATCGGGACCCAAAAGCTCGGCCAAGGGGACCTTGAACACCGTGTAACTATCAAGGCAAAAGATGAAACAGGTGAACTGGCCGCTGCCTTCAATGAAATGGCCGAGAACCGTTTGAAGGTAGAAACAGCGCTGCAGAAAAGCGATGAGCGCTATAGAACCGTCGCTGATTTTACTTATGACTGGGAGTATTGGATCGATACAGATGGACACTTTAGATATATTTCCCCATCCTGCGAACGAATTACGGGTTACGCTGTTGAAGAATTTCTGAACAATCCGGATCTGATGGTAAAGGTTATCCATCCGAAAGATATTGATTTGGTTTCCAAACACTATCAGGATGAATTGACGGATAGCGAACCACATTCAATTGAATTCCGTATTGTAACGAAAAACGGCGAGGGCAGGTGGATGAGTCATGTTTGTCAACAGGTATATGGGAAGAATGGGATTAAGCTTGGAAGACGCGCCAGCAATCGTGATATTACTGACCAAAAACAGGCGGATGAAGAACTTAAGGCATATATGTTTAAGCTGGAGGCGGCAAACAAAGAACTGGAGGCCTTCTCGTATTCAGTTTCCCACGACCTCAGGGTGCCCCTGCGAATAGCTGATGGCTTTTCCCAGATATTGCTGGAAGAATACTCGGATATTCTGGACGAAAAGGCGAAGCACTACATTGAGCGAGTAAGGGTTAGCTCGCAGAACATGGCTGAATTGATAGATGACATCCTTAATCTTTCCCGCATCGGGCGCCAGTCAATGGAAAAGAAAGAAACCAACGTGGAAACCATCGCTGGAAAAGCCTACGAATCACTGGAACCTGAATGGAAAAATCGGAAAGTAAACTTTGCCGTTCACCAATGCCCGCCTGCCTTTTCTGATCCCAATTTAACGCAGATCGTTTTTAAAAATCTGCTTTCCAATGCCCTGAAATTCACCAAAAACAGGAAAGAAGCGGAAATTGAAGTGGGCTGTGAGACCAGAGATAAACAAACGGCCTTTTTCGTGAAGGATAATGGTGCAGGTTTCGACATGAAATACGCCGATAAACTGTTTGCTCCGTTTCAGCGTCTACACCCTGCGGCAGAATATGAAGGTACGGGGATCGGTCTGTCAATTGTTCAAAGAATAATTCGCAGACATGATGGACATATCTGGGCGGAATCCAGTGTGGGAAAGGGGACAACGTTCTTTTTTACGTTGTAAGAAATTGCGATTTTGGATATTCTCGTTTTAGAGTTTGGATTAAATGAATGAACAGCAGATGAAAAGAAGAGCTAAGGATTTTGCGAAGGAGATTATCAGACTTTGCTGTTTACTTCCGGGCAATCGTGAAGGAGGGTTAATCCGGAATCAAATATTTCATTCTGGAACTTCAGTTGCAGCTAATTACAGGGCTGCTTGTAGGATAAAGTTATTAACTGATTTTATTTCAAAATTGGCCATTGTCGAAGAGGAAGCTAATGAAACACTGTTTTGACTTGAACTGACTAAGAATATGAAAATTCTTGAGGAAGATTTTATTGATTCTCTAATGAAGGAAAATGATGAACTAATAGCAATTATTGTATCATCGATAAAAACAGCCAGGAAAAAGAAAAAATGATTCCAAAATCCAAAAGGAGGAGATGTTAACGTGGAACCAAGAGACACAAGGATCCTTTTAGTGGAAGATAATCCTGATGATGTGGAGTTAACATTGAAGGCATTTGAAAAGCACAACCTTGCCAATGAAATTGTTGTTGCCAGAGATGGTGAGGAAGCGCTGGACATTCTGTTTCAACGCGACGAAGAAAGAACCGGCTTGCGACCGGACCTGATACTGCTTGACCTGAAACTGCCCAAAGTGGATGGTCTGGAAGTCCTACGGCAGGTCAAGAACGATTCCAGAACAAAAGTCATCCCAATTGTTATTCTGACCTCGTCAAAGGAAGAAAACGACATTATTAACGGCTACCAACTGGGTGTAAACAGCTATCTTCGCAAACCGGTGAACTTTGAGAAGTTTACCGAGGTGGTAATGCAGATTGGTTTGTACTGGCTGCTGTTAAACGAATTACCGACGAAGCAATGATTTTCACATTTTGGATTGCAGAATTGTGGAATTGATATACTCAATTATCATGGACAGAATTTCGTAATTCCAAAACCCAAAATGAGAAGGGGGCCTTATCATGGAAGACAAGATATTACACCTTCTAATCCTCGAGGATAATCCTGATGATGCAGAGTTGATGGTAATGGAACTTGAGCGTGGGGGGGTTGCGATAGAATGGAGCAGGGTGGATACGAAAGAAGGCTTCAGAAAAGCCCTTGAGGAAAAGCCCGATCTTATCCTGGCGGACTATAAGCTTCCTTCTCTCGACGGTATGTCAGCGATAAAGATGCAACAAAAACTCGCATATGAGATACCGCTGGTCATTGTTTCAGGCACAATAGGTGAGGAATTTGCCGTTGAATGTATGAAATCGGGGGCAACAGACTATGTTTTAAAAAACAGGCTTTCCCGTCTGGGTTCTGTGATAAAAAGGGCTCTTGATGAAGCAAAAGAACGCCGGAAACGCAAGCGGGCGGAGGTGAAACTACAGCAGAGCAAACAATTATACCGATTGGTTGCCGATAACTCCAATGACTGGATCTATCTGATTAATCTGGATCAGAAATTATTATACGTTTCCCCTTCCAGTCAACGTATAACCGGATATCTCCCTACAGAATTTATAAACAACCAAGAGCTTTTCTTCAATATTATTCACCCTGATGACAGGGAGCAGGTAAAACCTCATCTTCAAAATTTAGACGAAGATCCCCAAAGCCACTTTATTGAATTTCGCATTATCACCAAGGAAGGTAAAATCCGTTGGATAGGTCATTCTTGCCTCCCGGCTTACGCTGAAGACGGTAAATTCTCGGGTCGGACAGGTACGAACCGAGACATCACCGAGCTCAGACTTGCGACGGGGGAACTGAAAAATACGCTCGAGAACCTCAGAAAGGCCGTCAGCACAACCATTCAAGTAATGATATCCGCTGTGGAGGTAAGAGATCCCTACACGGCCGGTCACCAGCTCCGGGTCGCAGACCTTGCCCGCGCCATTGCCACGGAGATGGGATTACCCCAGGAGAAGATCGAAGGTATCCGTATGGCGGGTTCCATCCATGACATTGGGAAGCTGTCCATCCCAGCGGAGATACTGTCCAAACCAGGAAAACTGACGGAAATCGAGTTTTCCCTGATCAAGGACCATCCAAGAAACGGCTACAACATCCTGAAAGATGTGGAATCATCCTGGCCGCTGGCGGAGATTGTCTACCAGCATCATGAACGGATGGATGGCTCAGGCTATCCAAGAAACCTGAAGGGGGATGAGATTCTCATGGAGGCCCGCATCATGGCTGTGGCCGATGTGGTGGAGGCTATGGCGTCCCATCGTCCCTATCGTGCCGCTCTGGGTATTGACGCGGCCTTGAAGGAGATCGAGGACAACCGGGGGATTCTTTACGACGCGGACGTTGTGGATGTCTGCCTGAGATTATTCCGGGAAAAAGGTTTTCAGCTTAAAGATGACTGATTTTAAACAACAAACCCCGACATATCTTTATCTGTCCGAGGGACCTTGCATATGATTAAAAGACGTTTGCTTTATTCATTACCGATTGTCTTTCTGCTTATCGCCGCTGTTGCCGGCTGGTTTGCCACGGATTACCTTGGCAATAAATCCCGGCAGGAAATGGTCGCAGAAAGCCTAGCTGATACATTAGCCCTGACCATCCATGCATTCTCTACATTCACACATTTCGAAAGGGCCGTCAAAGCCCTGGCCGGTTCTCCGTGGATTGCTCCCCTGCTGCTGTCTAAAGAGGCTCAAGATATCGAACACGTCAATAGCGTGTTAGACAGATACAATTTAGCCCTAAACGCTTCCTTGACCTACCTGATGGATACCGATGGCATGACGGTGGCATCCTCCAACCGGGACGATCCGGACAGCAATGTAGGAAAATCATATCGTTTTCGTCCTTATTTTCAGGGAGCGGTCAAGGGCCAACCCGCTCGTTATTTTGCGCTGGGCATTACTACCGGAAAGAGAGGTTTCTACGCAAGCCGCCCGGTTCAGGATAGTACAGGTAAAGTCCTTGGCGTAGTCACAATGAAAAAAGATATTGACGAGATGGAGGTCTTTTTCAGCAGACACGCTTTCTCCTTTCTTGTCAGCCCGGACGGCATTATTTTTCTGTCCAGTTCACCGGCCATGGTTCTAAAAAGTCTATGGCCGCTGGACAAAGCAGTACAAGAAAAACTAATTGCTTCCCGGCAATTCGGCAATAAACCCTTTGGGAACGGGTTTTTTAATAAGGAATTTGCCGATGGTATGGGAGTCACTTTAGAAGGAAAGGATTATTTTGTCTCCAGGAAGGTGATTGATAACGCCGGATGGTCGATTGTGCTTTTGACCCCGGCAGATCGTGTCGGAGATCATAAATTGATCGGCATTCTGGCAACTATTTTAGCATGCTTTTCCATTGTATTCCTTTCAGGCATTATCCTGGTCACCGATAGATCCAAAGAGGCCATTCGGCAAAGCGAGGAAAAACACAGACTCTTGTTTGACAGCGCCGGTGATGCGATCTTTGTCTTCGACACAGAAGGGCGTATGTTAGCAGTCAACCCGCTGGCCTGCGAACGACTCGGCTACACCCACGCAGAGCTGATGTCCATGACGATGGATCAGTTGTACTCACCGGAGGAAGCTCTGCGCTTCCCGGATCTCTTGGCTGGACTGACGGAACAGGGTCATCTTACACATGAAACCGTGCGACAGTGCAAGGACGGTTCACTCATCCCGACCGATGTGATCGCGCGGCGAATCACCTGGGATGGTCAGCCGGCGTTCATTAGCACTTGCCGCGACATTACCGAGCGCAAGCAGGCGGAAGAAGCGCTGCGACAGAACGAGGAAAGATATCGCACGATCCTGGAAGATATTGACGAGAACTATTTTGAAACTGATCTGGCCGGAAGCTTTACCTTTGTCAATGATGCCCAGTGCCGGTACATGAGCTATTCCCGTGAGGAACTGATTGGCATGAACTACCGGCAATATATTGATGAAGCACCAGCGAAGGAATTATATGAGCTCTTTCAGAATATCTATAACACGGGAAAGCCGGTTAAAGGATTTGAGGGACAATTTATATCCAGGGACGGAGTGCGGCATTTTAACGAAATGTCAGTGTCACTCATTCGGGATACAGAGGGCAAACCAATCGGATTCCGGGGTATTTCGAAGGATGTCACCGAACGCAAGCTGGCGGAGGAGAAGATTCAGCAGATGGCCTACCATGATTCTCTGACAGGCCTTCCCAACCGGAAGCTCTTTTCCGATCGCTTGGATATTGCCTTAGCCCATGCCCAGAGGAATAAGAAAGAGGTGGGAATAGCGATATTCGACCTCGACAACTTTAAGGACGTGAATGACACCCTGGGCCATGCTGTGGGGGATCTACTTCTCATAGCGACAGCAGAGCGGCTGAGCGCAGTACTGAGGAAGGGCGATACCGTTGCGCGCATCGGTGGCGACGAATTTATGCTGATCCTGCCCGACCTGAAGGGAGCAGAAGATGCGATCCAGGTTGCACAGAAGATCGTTGACAGTTTTCGGAAACCCTTCCTCATTGACACCCATAAACTCGTCGTGACGACAAGTATCGGCATCGCAGTCTATCCAACTAACGGAACAGATGAAGGGATCCTCCGGAAAAATGCCGATATCGCCATGTATCAGGCCAAGGAAGCGGGGCGGGACCGATACCAGCTCTTCAAAAAAGCCTGAAGATGCGGTGCTGCCACAGTACCTGTTTAAAGGTTTTCAACTTGAAGACGATGGATTTCGAATGATAATAATTACTTTAATTCAAACAGGGGGGCAACCCTATGAATGATCAATCCAAGACAAAGCAAGTACTGATTCAGGAACTGGCTCTATTGAGACAGAGAATTAAAGAGATGGAGCGATTGGAATCAGAGTATCAGCAGACGGAAGAAGCTCTGAAAGAAAGTGAAGAAAAATATCGTAATCTTATTGTAACTACTTCTGAAGGTTTCTGGCTTCTCGATTCTGACAAGAAAACCATCGATGTAAATCAATCACTTTGCGATATGCTTGGCTATTCAAGAAGTGAGATGATTGGCAAAATGCCATTCGATTTTGTTAATGATGAGAGCCTTAAAATATTTAAAGAACAAGTTTTACAAATAACAAGTACCTTGCACAGAACCTACGAAATTATACTGAAAAAGAAAAATGGCATTAATTTTCCAACTATTTTCAATGCAACTTCCTTAATTGACAAAAAAGGGAAATCTGCCGGGTCTTTTGCGTTTGTAACTGACATCACCGATCGCAAACAGAAGGAAGGGGAATTGTTAAAAACCAGTGAACGCCTGCAACTTGCAATAGATGCGGGAGAGCACGGTTTCTGGGATTGGAATCTTGATACGAATGATATCTATTTCAGCCCGAGTTATTACACAATGCTTGGTTATGACCCCGGTGAACTGCCAATGAAACTGGAAACTTGGATTAATCTTATGCATCCGGATGACAAGAAAACCGTTGTGCCTAAAGTTGAAAATTGCGTAAAGAATGCCCTAACTTATGAAGTTGAATTCAGGCTGAAAACAAAGGATGGAAATTGGAAATGGATATCAGGTAAAGGAAAATCTTTTAAAAAAGATATAGATGGAATTCCACATAGAGCTTTTGGTGTTCATATAGACATCACCGATCAGAGGCGGGCGGAGGAGAAACTGCGAGAGAGTGAAGCAAATTATAAACAACTATTTGATAAC
>CAZRUU010000049.1:0-8335 GCA_964603235.1 uncultured Syntrophaceae bacterium
CACTGATAGCGGGACACGATTTCTTTACAAAACCGCCTCCTTCATTCCAAACACATTCCTGGTATTCTCTGACGTGATCATTGCCACATCTTCAAAGGGCAAACCCTTTACCTGTGCAACCTTATGCGTGGTATAGACAACATTCGCCGGTTCGTTTCTCTTTCCCCTTTTCGGTTCGGGCGAGAGAAACGGACAATCCGTTTCCACCAGAAGCCGGTCTATGGACACCCTTCTCACGACATCTCTCAGTGTTTCAGATTTCTTGTATGTTATCGTGCCCGGTATGGAAATATAGAATCCCATATCGAGACACTTCACAGCCATATCGTAATCACCTGAGAAACAGTGGATCACGCCCCCGGAATAGCTTTTCCAGCCCTTCAGCATCTCCACAATTTCCCTGTGGGCTTCGCGGTCGTGGATAATTACCGGCAGACCGAGTTCACCGGCCAATTCCAACTGCTCGCCAAACCTCTTTATCTGAAGATCCTTCGGTGAAAGATTTCTAAAAAAATCCAGGCCTATCTCGCCATAGGCGACAACATTGTCATTCTCAGACAACTTTCTGAGAGAATCATACGTTGTCTCATCTATACTCTTCGCGTCATGGGGATGCACACCCACAGAGGCATATATATTATCGTACCGTTCGGCCAGGGCGACTGCATTCCTGCTGTCCTCCAGATTGATGCCCACATTAACAATGCACCCGACACCGCTCTCCCTAGCTCTCTCAATAACATCTTCTCTATCACCATCAAACTCACTCAACTCAAGGTGAGCGTGAGAGTCAATCAGCATCCTGTTCTCCTTTCGTGTACCCGGACAAGCCGGAAGAGCTCATGGCTCATGGCAAAAAGGCTTTTGTTGGGTTTCGTACCTCTCAACCCAACCTACTGCTACTGCACGGCACTGATCCTAATAGCCTTCAGCCTAAACAGCTTCAGCCTGAATACGTAAGTAGTCAGGCTATTTCAAACGCGGATCGAGAGAATCCCTTATCCCCTCTCCCAGCAAATTGTATCCTAATACCGTTATAAGGATCGCAAGCCCGGGATAGAGTGAAAGCCACCAGGCAATGTCGATGTTGTTTTTCCCAGCCGTTAGAATGTTCCCCCAGCTCGGTGTGGGAGGCTGCACACCTATACCCAGAAAACTGAGCGCGGACTCCGTCAGTATGGCACCCGCAACGCCAAGTGTGGCCGCGACAAGGATAGAGGCCATGGCATTTGGGAGAATATGCCTGAATATTATCCGCAGATCACTGGCGCCTATAGCACGGGCCGCCTGTACAAAATCCCTCTCCTTGAGTGAGATAAAGTCGGCCCTGACCAGACGGGTAATCCCCATCCAGCTTGTAAGACCTATCACAATCATTATGTTCCAAATGGACGGCTCCAGGATGGCAATCACGGCGAGTATCAGAAAAAACGTCGGGAAACAGAGCATAATATCAACAAACCGCATGATCACCATGTCGACCCACCTCCCGTAATATCCCGCAAGCGCGCCCAGAATAACCCCGATACAGATGGAAACGCCGGTCGCCACGAACCCCACCTTCAACGATATGCCGGCGCCCCATATCATCCGGCTGAAAACGTCACGCCCCAGTTGATCCGTTCCAAAAAGGTGCGCCCAGGAAGGATGCGACAACACTTCCTGAAGGTTTATCTCATTCGGATCATAGGGTGAAATCCAGGACGCAAGCAGGGAAACAACAAATAGCAGGATAACCACTATGCCCCCGGCTACCGCAATCCTGTTCCGTGAAAATCTGTACCAAAAATCCGTTTTCATTGTCTGATGTCAATCCTCACAACACATGTTACGCAATTCTTATCCTCGGATCCGCCACGGCATACGAGAGATCGGCTATCAGGTTGCCGATCAGAGTCAGTATCGCCCCTATGAACAGTATTCCCATTACTACGGGATAATCCCTTGACATGACAGACATGTAGAACAGCTGCCCCATACCCGGTATGGCAAATATCGTCTCGAAGATAACGCTTCCTCCAATAAGTCCGGGAATGGAAAGGCCCAGGATCGTGATTACCGGAAGGAGCGCGTTCCTGAGAGCGTGCTTGTAGATAACGACCCGTTCGCTCAATCCCTTGGCCCTGGCAGTGGTAATGTAATCCTGCCGTATTACCTCCAGCATATTGGATCTCATATAGCGTGAAAACCCCGCGAGCCCTCCGAAAGCGGAGAGGATCACCGGCAATATCAGATGCTTCAGCAGATCTATCAAGGCGGCAAGTGGTGGAAGATATTCGTAATTCAGGGACCGTATACCCGATATGGGAAGCCAGCCCAGGTGCACACCGAACAGTATCATCAGAAGCAGGGCAAGCCAGAAGGTAGGCACGGCAAATCCTATAAAGACAAATACCGCTGTCACCTTATCAAAAAGAGAATTCTGACGCACCGCTGAAAGAACGCCTATGGGAATAGCGACAATGATGATCAGAATCATCGAAAGAACGTTAATGATTATCGTGATCGGTATCCTCTCTAATATCTTGTCTATGACCGGTCGGTGGTCGGGCGAGAAGGATTGTCCCAAATCAAGGGTGGCAAGTTTTCCAACCCACAGCAGGTATTGCTGGTAGAGGGGTTTATCAAGATCATACATCGACTGCAGACGCGCCTTTGCCTCCGCGGAGACCCTGGGGTTCAAATCCGTCTGCAAATCGGTAGGAGAACCCGGTGCCAGGTGGATAACGACAAAACACACAATCGTAATTCCGAAAAGAAGCGGAACCATGAGCACCAATCTCTTAAGGACATATCTCAGCACAACTATTCACCCAAATAATCCAGCAACCCCATGCGCCTGATGTTTTCCAGTGTGCGCCACAGGTTTTTTTCGGTGTGCGGTTCCAGCGTTATTATCGGCTGGACACCCTTCTTTTTCAGCAGTTCAAAAAACCGGCGAAATGGGAAGGTTCCCTCACCCACCGGATTATGTTCATCGGCAAAACCTTCGTTATCATGGAGATGTATCTGGCCTGTACGGGAGCCAAGCGCGTCCATCCAGTCTTCAAGAGTCGATTGGGAAAAAGCGTTAAAATGGCCGGTATCAAAACAGAAACAAATGCTTTGCGATCCCTTAAACTTGTCCAGCAAGAGACTGAGAAATTTAGGGGTGCTTTCATAGACATTTTCAAGCGCTATTTTTGTCCCTGACGCGGCGGCTGTTTCTATAAAACAACTCCATGTGTCTCTGCTGTTCTCCAGCCACACATCCTCGTTGGAAACATAGTATTTATCGTCAAAGGCGGCATGACACACCACAGACCGGGGTTTGAAAAGAGGCACCAGATCAAAGACCTGCTTGAGACGTTCTATAGTCACCTCTCTTATTTTCCGGTCTATAGCGCCCGGCCTCAGATCAAAAAAGGGGGCATGGAGCGTAATGGAAAGACCGGCGTCATTAAGAATATCCGCCACGTCACGGAATTTATTCCTGCCGAAACGGTCAAGGACAAAACAATCCAGGCCGATTTCAGGATTTATCCTTTCCTTGAGGATAACTCCAAGATACTCATCAACGAGCATCTGAAAGGGCATATTGACCTGGACTTTTTTTAATATCTCGCGCATATCAGGCACAACCTAACATTATTTATAACATCAACCCAGCGGGAATATCCTTTACCACAATGCCTTCATCTTGACAACCTGACTGTCATTTTCTTCTTGCAATTAGATATACTTCCTGTTAGTTAGCAGCGTTTACATCAAAACAATCAGGGCCGTTAGCTCAGCTTGGTAGAGCAGTTGACTTTTAATCAATTGGTCAGGAGTTCAAATCTCCTACGGCCCACCATGAAAGAAAAGGGTCAGTCTAAATCGACTGGCCCTTTTCTTTTTTATGTATAATGTCTTATCTGCCGTTAAAGGAGCTGCAGTCGTAAACCGGTCTACCGCTACATTGCCTTATAGACTGTGAGAAGAGCCAGGGCTACGGTCATTACGGAAAGGCCTATTTCCAGCCAGAAAGGCTTCGTCTTCAGTGAAATCTTACTTCCTACTCTTGCGCCGATCATTGATCCTATAAGCACATACAAAGTGGGCATCCATATTATATTGCCGCGGTCCCAGTAGATAACGATAGCAGCGGAAGCTGTAAAAATTGTTACAAATAGTGATGTGGCGATTGCCTTGTGAATATTAAAGTGCATGGCTCTCAGGAATGCCGGAAAAAGAGCGCCTCCACTCCCACCTCGCATGCCTGTTATCAGGTTTAAACAGAATGAACTGATAACAATGTTCCTCAAACCAGGGGTTATTTTTTTGGAGAATTCCGGAGCAATTCTATCGAGATATATTCCCAGTATCGTTATAATGGAAACGACTACAAAAATAATTGCCAGAGTTACTGTTGGAATCAGACCAGCAAGATATGCACCCGTTACCGAGCCCAGTGCACCACCGGCAACCATGTACCAGGCAATTTTCCTATCTATGTTTTTTCTGTGATTAATGGTCCCTACAATCGACGAAAAGGGAATAACAATGATATTGATTGCAAAAGCGCCCAATAACGGCAATCCGGCCAGATTAAGCAGGGGTATCCTGATACCACCTCCACCAATTCCAAATATTCCACTCATACAACCGGCAAACAGTCCTATAAGAAAAAAGATTATGATTTGATCCAGTGCCATACAAAACACCTCTATCTTTCCCTAATCCCGACAAATCAGGACAAAATCTCCTTTGATTTCAACCACTACAAAATGGGTTGGAGAAGCAATCCACAAACTTGTTGAAAAACATGTTGACAACCCTGTTGATAAGACTTGCAAGTGCTTTAGAATCTCCTACTTATACCAGATTGCCCGCAGGATAAGCATCCAATTATATGCAATGTTATTAATTAGTTAGTACTTAGTACCCTGATTTTAACTGCTTAGCGATCAGCCTGAAACACAGATATAAACAGAGGCTGAAAAAACAACCCGAGATACGGGCCTTATTACGCCTTGTAATTATTAATTTTATCCTGTGCCGCAATTATTCCTTCCGAGATTTCACCTCTCGATGCACCTGTTTCGGCTTCAAGGTAAACATAAGAAAAGAGATAAAGATCAGCAGAATAATATTCAAGCGCCACGCATCGCCGTATGAACCTGTCTTATCGTAAATAATCCCTCCCAGCAAAGGGCCCAGACTACCTCCAATACCGACTGCAAAGAATACCAGCAACCCGAAAGCCGATCCCAGCACATCCCTGCCAAATCTGTCGGAGAGCAGTATCGGCATCATGGGCGCCATGGAACCGTATCCGAAGCCGTAGACAAGGGCGTATACATACAACATTCCGGCAGTCTCTGTGTTCAGCAGAATAAACATCCCTGATGCCATTATAAGAAACCCCAACAAAGCCGAATATTTGGGATCGCGGATATGATCACTGACCCACCCCAAAAAGAATCTCCCGAATATACTCCCGACACCTATAGCTCCCAAAGAGGAAGCGGCGGCTATCTTGCCTATGTTGTTGTCCAATGCGTAAGAAACCTGATGCACAAACACCATTGTCTCTGTCATAACCGCACTGCCAAAGCAGATTACAAGCACCCAGAAACGATAATCCCCGAGGACAGTTGCTGAAGATGAATGAAAGATATCTGTTTTTTGTTCAAGCGGCCCTGTCCCCGGCTGATCACCATCCGGCAGAAGACTGTATTCCTCCGGCCTGGATTTTCCCATCAGGACCTGTGAAACAAGCACGCCTACAACCAGCACCAGGACCCCGAGGAATATAAAACCACTGCGCCAGTGGTAGTTTTTGACTATATAGCCCGCAACCGGCGTTAATGTCATGGTTCCAAAACCGATCCCTATCGACGCAACACCTATAGCCAGTCCTCTCTGCCTTACAAACCACTTTCCGACAGAGGACCCGCTTACCACAACACCTATCCCGGCGGACCCTATACCACACAAAACCCCGTAAGTCAGATACAGCTGGCCCGGCGTACGGACAAAGCCTGTGGAAATAAAACCGAGCGCGGTAATGCATGCCCCGATTGTCATTATCCACTTGGGAGCCATCCTGTCAAGCAGCCGACCGCTGACCAGACCGCCCAGCGCGTACATCATGATATTTATTGAAAATCCAAGGGATATGGCAGACATCTTCCAATGGTAATCCACAAACATCGGATGCACAAATACCCCGAAGCAATACCTGGCGCCATAGTTCACTGCCAGGATAAGAAATGCTCCAGTGACAACAAACCAGCCCCAGTATATATTTTTCAATTTCTCAATAACCATCACATAGTAATCTCTGCTTTTTACAAGTTCACCAAATTGTGATATCAATGCCAGCTAATAACACCGGACAGGACACAATATAACTTATGGCACAGACCCAAAAGCGTTACGCCGCCTCCAGGAAAACGAAATACAATTACCACCATTCACGAAAAAGAAGCAAGAGAAGTTATCAAGAGAACAGTGCGGTGGTAAAACCGCAGGCCGATCCAGCGTTAGAGCAGGTGTTTTCCCGCATCGGCAACCCGGACCCTGCACCCTTCAGGCCCGACCCCTTTCAATCAGACGCCCTCAAGGCCATACAGAGAACCGACTGCCTCGTAACAGCACCGACCGGGGCGGGGAAGACATGGATCGCCGAAAAAGCCATCAAACCCATCTATGAGAGGGGCAGCCGCTGCTGGTATGCCTCTCCACTGAAGGCGCTTAGCAATTCCAAACGGACTGAGTTTGGAGCCATCTTCGGTGATGAACATGTGGGCATTCTAACAGGTGACACAAAGGAGAACTCAGATGCACCCATAATCGTGGGTACAACCGAGATCCTGAGAAACAAGCTCTATGAAGCCATGCACTCAAGTGAAGACCTGGATTATGATCTCGTCATACTGGACGAAGCGCATTTTCTGGGGGATGAAGACAGGGGCGTGGTATGGGAAGAGATAATGATCTATCTTCCAACCAGGATACATATGCTCATGCTGTCCGCCACCATTGGAAACAGCCAAGAAATCGCGGGATGGTTGAGTGCGCTGCGAAACAAGGAATGTGTTGTCATACAAGATAATGAAAGACCTGTCCCCCTTTACCCTCTGTTTCTCCATCCTCCGGGAAAGATAACACCTCTCTTGAAGGGAAACAGGCTGCATGACAACCCCATCTCCTGGCTTGAAAGAAACAGAAACCGGCGCTCCTTCAGGGGCAAATTGCCTCCATTTGACTCAATTATAGAAGTTATGCGCTCGTTTAACCTGCTGCCGGCAATCTTCTTCCTGAAATCAAGGGGAGACTGCGATGCCGCGGTAAATCTCTGTAAGCTCACTTCGGATCGCGGAAACAACGGCCACTTTGAAGAAGATCTCCAAGAAATACTGGAGCATCATCCCTACATGAAGAACCACAAGCAGCTCCACAGTCTCCGTTATTCAAGGGTTGGGGCACATCACGGGGGACAGCTCCCGGCATGGAAATCCGTTGTGGAGACCATGATGAAAGGGAAGCATCTCGACGCGGTATTTGCCACATCCACCGTGGCCGCCGGGGTAAACTTTCCCGCCAGGACCGTGGTACTGTTCAACTCCGATCAGTTCAACGGCCATGAATTTGCACCTCTGGACGCAACCGCATTTCACCAGATGACCGGAAGAGCCGGGAGAAGGGGACAGGATAACATAGGCTTTATGATGGTCTTCCCCGGAAAATTCATGGATCTCTCGCATATCCGAAAACTCTATTTTTCAAAACCGGAAAAGATAACAAGCCGCATTCGAAGTGATTTCTCCATGGTCCTGAATCTTCTCCTGTCCCATACCCCTGAAGGGATCAGGGACATCTTTGAAAGATCGCTCGCGGATTATCAGCACAGAAAGAAAAGGGGCGGGACAACCCTCTGGGATGATTTTAACAGGCACCTCGATTTTCTCAAAGCGGAAGACTTTGTGGATGAAGAAAACCGCCTCACGGAAGACGGCGTCTGGACATCACAGTTACGGCTGGATCAGCCCCTGCTTATCGCACAATGCCTGAGAGATGACGCTTTTCCATACGAGAGCGAAGCCCTTCTTGCCGCGGTTATCGCCCCATTCGCGTATGACAGGAACTACAATATAACCATAAGCAGAACTTCCTTGCCGAAACGGTTGAGAAAGGCCATTGACAGGGTTTACAAGTCTTCGGAACCCCTATCGAAAAGGATGACGGCTGCCGGATTTGATACGGCGCCCCTCCCCCTCTGGACCTCCGCGGCCATCTACAGCTGGGCTACCAGAACGGAATGGGACCGCTTAGTTCAAAGGATAAAGATAGCGGAAGGCGACCTTGC
>CAZRUU010000050.1:0-8221 GCA_964603235.1 uncultured Syntrophaceae bacterium
CCGTCAATAACCTTTGCCTCATCCGGCATCTTGGGATCAAACACTCCATACAGTTTTTTCCCGCTCTGCGAGCGGAATCTTATAATCTTCATTACCAGTTACCCTTTATTTTCCGGCTACTTATAGGTGTTTTTCATCCTTTTCCAGATAATTTATGACATAATCCGAAACAGCATCTTCAAGCAAGGAAAACTGCACTGGACAACCGATCGATAGGAGTTTATCCATTTTTGCTTCCGTAAAGTACTGATACTGTCGCCTGATTGATTCGGGCATCTCTATATATTCGACCCCGGGTTCAATGCCCATCGCGGCAAATACCGCCCCTGTCAGATCATTCCACGTTCTGGCATGACTTGTACCGAGATTGAATATTCCTGTGACACCCCTGTTTTCAAGAAACCACCAGATCACTTCCGCGCAATCTTTCACATAAACAAAATCTCTTTTTTGCTCACCGTCGCGAAAATCAGGCCTGTAAGATTTGAACAGCTTCACCTTTCCTGTTTCACGAATCTGCCCAAAAGATTTATGAATAACACTCCTCATGTCCCCTTTGTGATATTCGTTAGGTCCGAAGACGTTAAAGAATTTTATCCCAGTAATCTTTTTTTCCAGCTTATTTCTCAACACCCATAGGTCAAGCAGCTGCTTGGAATAACCATACATATTTATGGGGCGAAGTTCCGCGCTTACACTGTCATCATCGGAAAACCCCTTGGCTCCATCCCCATATGTTGCCGCGCTGCTCGCATAGATAAAGTGGATGTTTTTCTCAACGGCCCACTGTGCAAGCTGGGCTGTATAGCGATAATTGTTCTCCATCAGGTAATCCGAATCCATTTCCGTTGTTGAAGAACATGCACCCATATGAACAATGGCCTCAACATTAAAAGGGACCTTATCATTGAGAATCATATCAAGAAAATCGTCCCTGTCCAGATAATCCACAAACTTTCTGTTTACAAGGTTCTTCCATTTTACGGAAATCCCGAGGCTGTCAACAATAACAATGTCGTCAACACTCTCCGAATTAAGCTTCCAAACAATGGCACTTCCTATAAATCCGGCTCCTCCGGTTACTACAATCATCAGAATCTCCTATAATATCGGCAGGTATCTCTCCAATTCATACTTCGATACATGTTTTCTGTATAGATTTCTTTCAATCTTTTTATTCTCAACAAATTTATTAAAGATATGTTCGCCCAAGGCATCTTTTACGATCTCACTTTTTTCCACTTCCTGAATAGCCTCCACCAGGCTTCCGGGAAGCGCCCTGATACCAAGCTCTTTCCGCCGCTCTCGCGACATTGTGTATATATCTTCTTCAACGGGATCGGGGAGAGAATATTTTTTCTCGATTCCGTCAAGGCCGGCTGCAAGCATCACCGCGAACACCAGATAAGGATTACAGGCGGGATCAGGACTGCGGTATTCCAGCCGTGTCGCCATTTCCTTTCCCGGTTTGTACATGGGAACCCTGATCAGAGTTGAACGATTTCTTCGCGCCCATGAAATATAGACGGGGGCTTCATATCCCGTAACAAGTCTCTTGTACGAATTAACCCACTGATTGGTAACCGCCGTTATTTCCCTGGCGTGCTTTAACAAGCCGGCAATATAATGTCTCGCAAGATCCGACATCTGGTGTTCCTTTGCTCCATCATACATACAATTTTTTGAGTCACTGAAAAGGGACTGATGGACATGCATGCCGCTCCCGTTTTCCTCCATAAGAGGTTTCGGCATAAAGGTCGCGTAAACATTATTACGCGCCGCCACTTCCTTCACTATAACTCTGTAAGTCATCACAATATCGGCCATCTTAAGGCCTTCAGAATATTTGAGGTCAATCTCGTGCTGGCTAGGCGCAACCTCGTGATGGGCGTACTCTACATCAATCCCCATTGCCTGCAGGGTCTGAACCGTTTCCCTCCGTAGACCATCTCCCATATCAGAGGGAGCTATATCGAAATATCCGCCCTTATCCAGAAAACTGGGAGAACTACTATTATCCTTGAGATAAAAATATTCCAATTCAGGCCCCACATAAAGTTGATACCCCTTATCAGCCGCACGTTTGAGCACTCTTTTCAAGACATAACGGGGGTCGCCTTCATAGGGCCTGCCATCGGGGGTCTGAATATCGCAGAACATTCTTGCCACAGCACTGTTGTCACTGTTGGATAACCAGGGCATAATGGAGAAGGTTGCCGGGTCGGGCATAGCTATCATATCGCTCTCTTCAATCCTGGCAAAGCCTTCAATCGACGACCCATCAAACCCCATACCTTCGTTCATGCCAACCTCCAGTTCAGAGAGACTGACTGTGAAGCTCTTAAGCATACCCAAAACATCAGTAAACCAGAACTGAACAAATTTTATATTGTTATCCCTGACATTTTTTAAAACACCTTCTTTTGTCATCCTATCCATGTCTCTCTCCGTTGCTTTCATTTTAATAAGGTAAACTAAGTTCCAGACAAGTTAATGTCAAGTTTTTTATATCGTTTACACCTCAGGATCCGGGAATAGTTAACCTATCTTTTTCGTGATAACGGTTTTAGTCAAAAATTAAACATCGCCCTGTTCGGTGTCGGTTTATCCGATCTTTCCTTTCCCATACAGATCAACCTGATGGCAGATTCCACGGATTATCTTCACATCTCTGGCAAGCAATTTCGTCCTGGAAAAAAAACGTCGCACATTTGTCATCCAATAATCAGGGTTCTGGTCTTTTATGAAATTTATGCGAACAAATGTTTTCGTCAAATGATCATACATTGCCTCGGTCTCCGCCGAAGTAGCCAGCTTCGGTGTAAAAAGCGAATTGAATTCAGAACGGGCGGTAAAGATTTCATAGCAAATGATCATTACCGCATGCGAAAGATTGACTGATTTCAGGTCTTCTGACGTGGGAATCTTTACCAGTACATCACAATATTTAAGCTCAGCATTGGTAAGTCCCCTGTCTTCAGGGCCAAAAACCAGCGCCACTCTGTTGTTCTGAGATATATTAGCAATATCTTCCGCCATTTTTCCCGGATATACCATTGATCTTTTAAGGCTTGTGTCTCCTGATCTGCCTGTTGTTCCAACTATATGATTAAAGGGGGCAAGCGCAAGATCCAGTCTGTCAAAATATTTAATTTTTTCCACGATATCCAAAGCGAAGTGCGTTGCCAGCTGTTCAATCTTTTTCCTGTCGGCATTCAGGGGATTGACAACTATAATACTGCTTATCCCCATATTTTTAGCGCACCGGGCGACAGCCCCGATATTGCCCGGATGTTTCGGCCGGTTAAGTACTATCGCCAGGTTTTCCATCTTCGCTTTTTCCAATTTATCTCCCCTGTCCTGTTTATGAGTCTGTTGATTTATTGTTGCATAAAAAATGTTCCTATTCTAACATCCATGCCCAGCTGTATGCTATATCATAAAATACCAAGGTCTGTCATGGCGGGCCATCCTTAAATCCTGTGAACCGATTACAAATGGAAGAATTTAAAAATATAATCTCCCGAGCCTCCAAGGATATTGGCATAACACTCATCGAGCATGAGATAAATCTTTTAATGAAGTATTACCAAGAATTGCTTCTCTGGAATGAAAAAATGTCCCTTGTCTCAATAAAATCTCCTCTCGATATACCAAAACACTTCATTGATTCTCTGACAGTCACAAGATTTATAAAAAATGAGAATTCAAAACTGTTGGATATAGGAACAGGAGCCGGTTTGCCCGGTATTCCGCTGAAGATAAAAATGGAGTCACTTCATGTTACTCTCCTTGATTCATCCCGTAAAAAGACATCTTTTCTCAAGAGCGTCATCCGTAAGCTCGGTCTCCGTAACATCTCTGTCGTAAACAGCAGGGTGGAATCATTGACACATGAGGAAAATTATAGGGGGTTTTTTGATATCGTAATATCCAGGGCTGCCTTCAAAATCCCTTATTTCCTCACATTGGGAGAATATTTTCTGTCTGACGCCGGCACCCTGATAGCCATGAAGGGGAAAAATGCAGATGACGAGCTTGGAGAGGCGGTGGACACTATCAGGAAAACAGGTCTCAAATTGACATATTACCATGAAATAGAACTTCCGATAACGGGTGAATCAAGAAAAATCCTCTGTTTCAATAAGCGTCTGTCATAAACAGATAAACAAGAATCAGCAATCAGGTGACAAGGGTTCCTGCTCCAAATTACTGCTTCTAAAAGACCCCTTTATATGCTATTATATTTAAGTTAGCCTATTTCTCAGAATCCGCGAAGGAATTGCCTGAAAAAATGAGAAAAATCATATGTATAGCAAACCAGAAGGGGGGTGTCGGCAAAACAACGACTGCTATCAATCTGTCAGCTTCTCTGGCTGTTGCGGAAAGAAAAACTCTTCTGATAGATTGTGACCCTCAGGGGAATGCCACAAGCGGTGTTGGCATAGACCCGTCCACTATAAATGAAAAAAACCTCTACTATGCCCTGGTTCAGGACTCTTCATTCGAAGAGATCGTATTCAAGACACAAATTCCCACTCTCGATATTATCGCCTCCAACCGGGATCTTGTCGGCGTGGAGGTAGAGTTTGTATCGCTAAACAACAGAGAAAAGAGACTGAGAGACTTTGTAAAGAAAATTGACACCTCTTATGAATTTATTATAATCGATTGTCCGCCTTCCCTTGGCTTCTTGACTGTTAATGCCCTTGTCGCATCCGATTTACTCATAGTTCCACTGCAATGCGAATATTTTGCACTGGAAGGATTAGGGCATCTGTTAAACAACGTTAAGCTTGTACAGGCAAGACTTAATCCATCCCTGTCGTTGGCCGGCATACTGCTTACCATGTTCGACAAGAGAAATCGGCTTTCCCATCAGGTAGCCGATGAAGCCAGGGGGGTTTTCGGAGCTAACATATTTAAGACTATCATACCAAGAAATATAAGGCTTTCCGAAAGTCCAAGTCATGGATTGCCTATTATACTTTACGATATAAAATCCCGCGGTGCCATTTCATACATGGCGCTGGCAAGGGAGATTATGGCTAACGGAAGGATATAATGGCTAAGAAAAACGCATTAGGAAAGGGGCTTGGTGCCATCTTCACCGATCTTATGGATGACCCCTCTGACAAACCAAATTTCGCAATGTGCGGAATTGAAGAGTTATCACCGAACAGATTTCAGCCCAGAAAGATGTTTGATGGAAAAGAGCAAAAGAATCTTGTGACGTCCATCAAAGAAAATGGCATGTTGCAACCGATTCTTGTGCGAAAGTCTGAGTCGGGCTATGAAATTATCGCGGGGGAACGCAGATGGAGGGCCGCCCAAACCGCCGGATTAATGAATGTACCGATCATTATCAGGCATAACGCAAAAGATATCGACGTTGCGGAGCTGTCTCTCGTGGAAAATATACAGCGCGAGGAACTGAACCCCATAGAAGAATCAGAGGCATACCAGAACCTCATTAAAAAGTTCCACCTTTCCCAGGACGAAATATCATCACGGGTAGGTAAAGACCGATCAACCATAGCAAATGCCCTTCGCCTTCTTAATCTTCCGGGAGAAGCAAAAGACGCACTGATAAAAAGAATTATCTCCGCCGGACACGCGAGGGCTCTTTTATCGGTTGATTCTCCGGAAAAGCAGTTCTACTTGTTAAAAGAGATCACAAAGAAAAAACTCAGCGTCAGGGAAACTGAAAAACTGGCAAAATCCATCGATTCCCACATTAAAAAGAAAAAAAGTGTGGAAAAGAATATTTACATCACAGACCTTGAAAATAAAATGTCGGAAAGATTTATGGCAAAGACAAACATAAAACCACTGAGCAATGGTGGTGTTATAGAAATTAGATTCTCGTCCTTAGATGATCTCGACAGGCTATTAAATATGATCATGAATGGAGACGTTAAATAAGTAACATTACCAAAATGGACACTATTTAGGAAAGTTTCACTAACAGCTGTTGATAGCATTGTTTATAAAGGTTGGTAATCTTGGAACCATTCTGGAACGAAAGTGTTGAAATAATTAAGGAAAAAGTTAGTCAACAAAACTTTGAAACCTGGATAAAGCCCGTTAGGTTTGTCTCGCTGGAAGGCAACAATGTTATTCTAGGTGTGCCTAATAAGTTTTTTAAGGACTGGCTTGTCGAAAACTACATCGGCCTTATTATTAGTTCGCTTTCAGAGGTATCCGGCGCCGATGTAGATATAAAATTCGTTGTAAATAAATCGGAGAAAACCGATATATCGTATGATGTTAGTGTAAAAAACACAGTTAAAAGCAATTTGGTACGGTTGAATTCTTCACTTAATTTAAATTATACTTTTGAAAGATTTGTTGTGGGATCGTCAAATCAGTTTGCTCATGCAGCAGCCCTTTCTGTGGCGGAACAACCGGCACATAATTACAATCCACTGTTTATTTATGGCGGTGTCGGTTTGGGGAAGACACATCTTCTAAATGCCATCGGTATTCATACCGCTTCTCTATATCCACAGAAAAATATACTCTACGTATCTGCGGAAGCATTTATGAATGAAATGATATACTCTATAAGATACGATAAGATGGCAAATTTTAGGGAAAAATACAGAAAGATAGATTCCCTCCTTATTGATGATATTCAATTTATGGCAGGCAAGGAAAGAACCCAGGAAGAATTTTTTCACACCTTCAATACCCTTCATGACTCGGGAAAACAGATCGTTGTTACAAGTGATAAATTTCCAAAAGAAATACAGAACCTTGAAGGACGCCTCAGGTCAAGATTTGAGTGGGGGCTTATAGCCGATATTCAACCCCCGGAGATAGAAACAAGAATAGCAATTTTGGAGAAGAAGGCACAGGAAAACAATATTGATATATCAAATGATGTTGTGCGTTATATAGCTTCCGTGGTGGACTCAAATATAAGGGAGTTGGAAGGTATATTAACAAGAATAGCAGCTTATTCTTCCCTCACGGGAAAAGAAATAAAAATAGATATAGTAATGGATGTTATAAGAAATTTACTTAAAAACGAGGCAAGGAGAGAAATAACTATAGATGAAATTATAAAAGTGGTTGCAAAACATTTTAACTTTAAGGTTGGTGATATAAGATCTCGAAAGAAGAATAAAAATCTCGTACTTTCACGTCAGATTGCAATGTATCTTTCAAGAAAGCTGACCAACAACTCTTTTCCGGATATAGGTGAGAAGATTGGAGGAAGAGATCACTCAACCGTTATCTATTCTAATAATAAGATAAAAAACCTGATGGAGAAGGATAGTAAAATAAAAAAAGTGGTGGAAGAATTAAAGGTGATTCTACAAACTGGCCATTAACATATCATTAAGTGTAATTAAGGACAATATTGTTAGGAAATTAAAGTAGTTGAATCTATTTTATCAACAAATTAACAGCTACTACTATTACTACTATTTTTTTTAATTAAAAACTTTTTAAAAGAATAGGTGAAAAAATGAATTTTTCAATTAAAAGAGATGTTTTTTTAAATGGTATCCAAAAAACTTTGGGAATTGTAGAAAGAAAGACAACCCTGCCGATTCTTAATAATATTTTAATTAAAACCGAATCAGAACAAATCCAGATAGTAGCCACCGACAGGGAAATAGGACTGATTTCATATTATGACGCTAAAATCGTAGCTCCGGGAAAAATCACAGTTGCTGCCAGGAAACTATTTGAAATGGCCAGAGCGATAGAGGGGGATGTTATAGATTTCGAGGTGATGGAAAATAACTGGGTAAATGTAACATGCGGTAAAGTTATATATAAAATCCCGGGCATACCCGCCGATGATTTTCCTGAGGTTTTGGATGTTGGAAATACAGAATCTATCAAGATAAAATGTAGTGTATTGAAAAATATAATAGAGAAGACATTTTTTGCAATTTCTAATGATGAGATGAGGCCAAATCTGAATGGAGTATTTTTTAAGGTGATGGACGGGATGGTCGATGTAGTTGCCACCGATGGGCATAGGTTAGCGCTCGTTAATGTACCTTTAGAGAGTGATTCTGATGATAATATTAATATTGAGGGGGTAATAATACCAAGGAAGGGAGTTTCTGAGATCAGGAAGCTTGTAGAAGATGGTGATTATGTTGATGTATGTGTAATGGACGGTGTATATGTAGTTAGGAAGGCAAATACTACCTTAAGGATAAGTCTTATCGATGCGGAATATCCGGATTACAAAAGA
>CAZRUU010000051.1:0-3339 GCA_964603235.1 uncultured Syntrophaceae bacterium
TGAGCTTCTCCCAGATACAATTTTCTGTTTGACTTTCAAATAGTAACGTTATAGTTAGTGATTCTTGAAGGGTATGATTATGGTGGCAGAGTTTACGGCAAAAGAGCTTTTGAACTTATTTAACTTGTTTAGCCTCGCTCTTAGCGGGGGTAAATAGGTTAGACGCCCTTGACCTGTCATCTTTAGTAGTATCACTCACCAGCAAATAAAGGTATTTAAAGGGCCATGGGCGATATGCCGCATGGCCCTTTTTTTTGGGGGTAATGATGGGGATGCACGAAATAATATGGCACGGCAGGGGCGGCCAGGGAGTTGTCCTGGCAGCCCAAATACTTGCGGAAGCGGCTTATATCCAGGGATTTCCGGGTGTCACATCCGCGCCCACCTTCGGACCGGAGAGAAGGGGGGCACCCCTTACTGCCTCGACAAGAATATCGGATAGAACGGTCAGAACCTTTTCGCAGGTCGCGTCGGCCGATATCGCTGTTATATTGGATGAATCCCTGTTCGATGCCGCAACCAGCGAGGGAAGGATTAAAGAAAACGGTCTTGTTATTGTCAACTCGATGCTGACGCCGCAGCAAATCGGGACGGACGGAAATTTTTCGGTGGCGACGGTCGACGCAATCGGCATAGCGAGAGAATATCATCTCAGCATGGGCGGATCTCCCGTTGTGAATACCCCGCTTCTCGGGGCACTCTCAATGGCCTCGGGTCTTGTCTCTCTTGAAAGCATCGAAAAGGGAATAAAGAAAAAAATGTCCCGGAGTAAGGCATCTTCTAATTTTCAGGCCATCCGAACTGCCTTTGAAAGAACGAAAGTGCTCAGAGCTCGGAATTCGAAACCCGAAATTCAAGACTCAGGAGAAAAGCGATAATGAAAGACAGGGACACCAATATATCAGGCGTCTGCACACCGGCCGTCGGCGAGGCCGGCAAAACGGGCGAGTGGAGAGACGCAAGGCCCGTGATCGACAGCACAAAATGCATACCGGAACTCAAGGGCAAACCAGCCTGTTTTCTGTGCTGGCTCTACTGCCCGGATGGAGTTGTGTCCATGACGATACCTGTTGAGATCGACATGGATTACTGCAAGGGATGTGGCATCTGCGCGGAGGAATGCCCCTCCAACGCGATAAAGATGGTAAGAGAGGTGGATATTGATGAATGATGTCCGTATTATTACGGGGAATGAAGCGGCGGCACAGGCGGTGAAACTTGCCAAGCCCGGCGTTATCGCTGCCTATCCCATAACACCCCAGACCAGTCTCGCGGAGTTGTTATCCGAATATGTCGAAAAGGGGGAGTTGAAGGCGGAATATGTCAGGGTGGAAAGCGAACACTCTTCTCTGACTGTCTGCATATCGGCATCTACGGTGGGTGCCAGGGTGTTTACAGCGACAAGCTCCAACGGTCTCCTCTATATGCATGAGCAGTTGCACTGGGCGTCGGGTTCCAGACTGCCAGTCGTCATGTGCTGCGTCAACAGAGGGGTGGGAGCCCCCTGGTCCATCTTTAATGATCAGCAGGACTCCTTTTCACAGAGAGACACAGGATGGATACAGATATACTGCAGGGACAATCAGGAGATTCTCGATACCATCATACAGGCGTACCGCATAGCGGAAGAGGTTTATATCCCTGTAATGGTATGCTATGACGGTTTTATTCTCTCTCACACAATGATGCCTGTGGATATTCCGGATGCCGGAGTGGTAAAGAAATTTTTGCCTTCATACAAGCCCCATACCGTTCTTTCCCCTGATGATCCAAAAACGATCAATCCCGTGTTTTTTGCAACGCGCAGAGAAAACTCTGAGGGTGTTCTCTGCGACGGTTACATGGATATGAGACACAAGCTGCAGTCCGCGTTCAAAAAATCGGGAGAGATAATCAAGACCGCAAGCGAGGAATGGGCAAAGATGACCGGTCGGGACCATGGTGGTTTGATCTGGGAATATATGACTGAAGACGCCGAGTTGATACTGACGGGCATGGGTTCCATCGCCACCGAGGCCACCTTGGCCGCTGACGCGCTGCGCGCCGAGGGGATCAGGGCCGGCGTTGTGGGGATCAGGACATACAGGCCCTTCCCAAAAGAAGAGGTCGTACAGGCATTCAAAAAGGCGACTGCCATCGCGGTCTTTGAAAAGTGCATCAGTTACGGTTACGAGGGGGGTGTCTGTTCGGATCTGAAGGCAGCCTTTTACGGCACGGATATCAAGGCTCCTATCCACGGTTACATAGCGGGACTGGGAGGAAGAGACGTCAAGACCGGGGAAATTGTGGACGCGGCACGGACAACGCTCGAATCCATCAAGTCCGGGAAGACCGAGAATAAAACAATATGGCTCAACTGTTACAGTGACTAAGGGAGCGTGAAGCTGAAGGCAGTGGGTAAGGGACAACTCGAAACAGACACGATCACAGGACGAAAGAATGCATGATAACATATTCAAGATAAACGAAAAGGAGTACATCCTTCCGGGCAGCAGGGCATGCCAGGGATGCGGGCTTTCCCTCGCGTACAGATACATCCTCAAGGCCCTGCGGGAAAACACGATTGTGGCGATACCGCCAAGCTGCCTGTGCGTGCTGCACGGACTGTATCCGACCACATCCACGATTATACCCGCCCTCAACACCACATTCGCCAGCAATGCCGCATCAGCCTCCGGGATAGTGGCCGGCCTGAAAGCGCTCAATAAAACGGATATTACCGTCCTGGCTCTCTCGGGGGACGGCGGAACCTACGACATCGGCATACAATCTCTGAGCGGCGCGGCAGAGAGAAACACCGACTTCATATTCGCCTGTTATGACAACGAAGGCTATATGAACACAGGGACACAGCGCTCCGGATCAACACCCATGGGTGCCCTGACCACAACCACACCCGTCCTGACAAAACAGGAACCGAAGAAGGATTTTCTGAAGATTATGGAAGCTCACCATCTCCCTTATTTGGCTACCGTCTCTCCCGCCTACCCGGTTGACCTGTACGACAAATTCGTCAAGGCCAAGAGGATTCGAGGAACGAGATACATCCATATTGACACCCCCTGTCCCCCGGGGTGGGGTTTTCCCACAAGGGATACTGTCAAGATCGGGAAGCTGGCTGTTGAAACGGGCCTTTTTGTTCTCTTCGAGATAGAAAACGGCAGATTCCGGTTCACCGGGAGAAGCAAGACCATGGCCGAGAAGGGAAAACTCCTTCCCCTTGTTAATTATGTGAACAAACAGGAAAGATTTAAAAAGATGAGCATCGAACAATTGGGCACTCTCCAGATGTCGGTGAACAACCGGTGGAATGAATATCTCAAAAGGGCGGAGGGATAA
>CAZRUU010000051.1:3439-8177 GCA_964603235.1 uncultured Syntrophaceae bacterium
TCCGCGTATCTTCGAGCGGCCCCTGTGTTGGAAGCGACCATCTCGCGTCCCGCATTTCCCTTTATACGGAGAGTTTCGGAATCTTCCATCAATTTCAGCATCACACTCAACAGTTCATCGCCGTCACTGACAGGAATACCACCTCCTGTCATCTCCAGCTTTTCTCGCTCATCCATAAAATCTTCCATTGAGGGGCCGTAGAGAACAACCTTTCCCCACGCCGCGGGCTCCAGAATATTCTGCCCTCCTCTTGGAACCAGGCTCCCGCCGCAGAAGACCATGGTGGCAAGGCTGTAGGCCTTAAAAAGCTCTCCTATAACATCAATAATAATAATCCTCCGACCGGCACGCTTATCGCCTTTGTTTATCCTTGTCATTGTAATGCAGTCGTCAAAACCTTCATCATTCGCAAGGTAAAGCACAGATTTACCCCTCTCGGGATGACGCGGGATAATAATCATAAGCATATCAGGATACACTTCAAGCAAACCCCGATAGGCCTTAAGAACCACATCGTCCTCACCCTCATGCGTGCTGCCTGCCACGAAGACTTTTGCTCCGGGGGATATGTCCAGCTTTGCCGCCATCTCATCCCTCAGGAAATCGTCCGCCCCCGCGGCGAGACTGTCATACTTAGCGTTTCCCATAACATGGATCTTTGATGGTTCCACCCCAAGCGCCCTTAGTCTGGAGGAGTCAATCGCGGATATCGCCCCTATAGTACCGATCATATTCATAATTTTCTTCCAGAAGAATCTTGTCTTTTTGTATTTACCGAAGGAACGGGGAGAAATCCGACCATTTACCATCGCTATTCTAACTCCCCTCTCACTGCAGATACGTATGAAGTTAGGCCATATTTCCGTCTCGACCGGAACAAATATATCCGGGTTCACCCCGTTTATGACTTTTCTGACAACAGATGGAATGTCAAGAGGGTAATAGATATATGATGTCGCGTCCTTGACCAGGCGGCGGGCCATTTCCTGGCCAGTCTCCGTGCTTGTGGAGAGGACAATGCATGCCACCGGATACATCTGTCTAAGCGATGCAACTATGGGAGCGGCAGCGGTAACCTCCCCCACCGACACCGCATGTACCCATATGCGGGGCGAGCCCTTCATCTCTTCAAAGACCCTCTTCGGGATAAGGCCTAACTTTGGGCCGATGCTATTTCTATATTTCCCCGTAAACAAGATCTTCACCGCAAAAAATGGTATAAGTAAAAAGGATACGATAAACAGCAGTACATTATAAAATGAAATAGTCATAATCGTTGGAATATAATGATCTTTTTGCCTTCTGTCAAGCTTTCAGAAAACGGATTGACAGGTAGGGGAAAAGATAATAGAATTTAAGATGATTACACGCAAAAGCAAATGAAAGGAAAATCGGTCATGACACGAACAAATAGAGCTTATGTGTTGACGGCCTTTCTCTTTGTACTCATTACGATTGCGGGATGCGCAAAGTATGAGAGGAAGGTTGTCCCCTTCAAAATGCCGGAGGCCTACATGAACGCAACAGAGGTGGCAGGCGCCACTATAGCTGCCAAGGCATACACCCGGGAAGAAGCGCAGGCCGCTTTCGGATTTGATATGGTAGGTTCAGGTGTGCTTCCCATCCAGGTGATCTTCGACAACAGGGGAAAACATCCTTTGAAGATCGTCGCCGGCAGGACTTATCTGGTAGACATCGAAAATAACCTGTGGCCGATTCTTGATCAGGAAATAGCTTATGGCCGGATAGCAAAAGAGTCCGAATACGGAGAGATTCTCCCCGAAGGGGCAAAATCCGGCCTGCTGGCAGGCGCGGCTGGAGCTGTTATCGGCGCGGCAATAGGCATAGTTACCGGGACCAGCATCGGCGAGGCAGCAGGCAAGGGAGCAGCCATCGGGGCTGCCGCGGGGCTTGCCATAGGCGGGGCCAGGGGCATGGAAGACACGAAAGCGCCTCATCAGATAGGCGATGATCTGCGTCGCAGATCGCTTGAAGACAGGCCCGTGCCTCAGGATGACATATCCCATGGATTCATATTCTTTCCAGGGGAAGCAAAAGAGCAGGTAAAGGAACTCCGTCTGACTATCAGGGAAGTTGACACAGGTGTGACTCATTCCCTCATTATGAGATTCTGATATGAAGAAAATCGCTCCATCCATACTATCCGCTGATTTCAGCAAACTCGGTGAGGAAATCCTCGCAGTCGAAGACGCCGGAGTGGATCTGATTCACGTGGATGTCATGGACGGACATTTTGTTCCTAATATAACTATAGGTCCTCCTGTCGTGGCATCCATAAAGAAAACTGCGCGCGTACCCCTTGATGTCCATCTGATGATAGATGATCCAGACAAATATATTCAAAACTTCGCCGACGCGGGTAGTGACATCATTACCGTGCATGCCGAAGCAACTGTCCACCTTCACCGGACAGTCCAGATGATCAGAAAGCTCGGAGCGAAAGCGGGCGTAGCGCTCAACCCCGCGACCCCGCTTGCCAACATTGAACAGGTTATCGGTGACATTGACCTGTTGCTTATTATGACTGTAGATCCCGGATTCGGGGGACAAAAATTCATAGAGAGCATGTTGCCCAAGATAAAAGCGGCAAGGGATATGATTGACGGCGCCTCACCTGACGTCCTTCTCGAGGTGGACGGAGGAATTACCCTTCAAAACATAGAAGCTGCGGAAGAGGCCGGCGTTGATATCTTCGTCGCGGGCTCCAGCATATTTCTCAGCGGTGATTACGGGCAGACTATAAAAAGTATGAGGGCAATCCTGGGCGATTGATCGAAATTCAAAACTCGGACCCCGAAACTCGAATTATGCACATCATCATAGACGGATATAATCTCATCAGACAATCAGATTCCCTGAAACGTCTCGAAAGGTTCAGCCTGGAGGAGGGCCGCAACGGGTTGATAAAGAGGGTCGCCGGGTACAGAAAGCTGAAAAATCACAAGATAACCGTGGTTTTCGACGGATGGATAGATGGATCTGTCAGAGAAGAACACCTCAAGGAGGATGGCGTCTATATCGTATATTCCAAAAGGGGTGAAACCGCGGATAAAGTCATAAAGAGGATGGCAATGGCGGGAAAAGGCGGAGAGATTATCGTTGCTACATCCGACAGAGACGTTGCTGATTCGGTCGTGAAAGCAGGCGGGGTGGCGATATCTTCACCTGAATTCGAGGCAAGAATTAAGGAAGAGGAAATGATGGCGATGATCCACAGCAGTGAGCCCAGTAAGGATGATGATTACGATATCCAAGAATCCGGAACGAGAAAGAAGGGCACCGCAAGGAGAAAATCCAAGAAAGAACGACAGGCACAGAAAAGATTGATCAAGCTGTAGGAACCTTTTTAAGGGTACATCAACATTTAACATTACACATCGCACTCTATCACCGTTGGCACATTCCTATAAGCAGGTGATTCAGCGCGAGTTTCGGGTCTATAGCGGATGACTTCAGTGCAAGATCCAGATCAGCAAGGTTTTCCATATAACCAATAAGTTCCTCCCTGGAAAATATGCCTGCATTTCTAAAAGTCTTATAGATTACATAGGGATGCTGTGTCGCAAGCCATTTGCCTTTCCCACCATATTTGTCCACCAGATTTTTCACCGAGGGATAGATCCCGGCCTGAAAATCCCCGTAATCCATATCGGGGCGTCGGAAGGCGGGTACTTCTCCTGACTCAAGGAGTATCTTCCCCTGAAGCAGAAGCCTTACTTCTCTGGCTATCATCGTGAGTATAAGTATATGGCTGACTCCCTGATCAAAAAGTTGCCGGAGGACCTGAAGCGCCTTGCCGGCATTTTTTTCCACAATGGCTGAGGTGAGATCGAAAACCGAATCCTCTGCGGTTTTTTCTACAACAGCATCTATGTCATTTCTGTCAATAGTTTCTCTGTCCCCCACATGAACAATCAGCTTTTCAATCTCTTTCATGGAATCTCTAAGCTTGAATCCTGTCTTCTCTCCCAACAGGGAAAAGGCATCTGGGGCAAGTCTTTTCCCTCTCTTCGCTAGAATGTCCCTTATTCTATCCTTAAAGAGACTTTTCTGCTCTGCTTCATTTCTTGCCATGGAAAAAGAAAGGACAATTCCCGCATTCTTTATGGCCTTGAAAAGTCTCTTTCTCTTGTCAACCGCGCCGGCGGTCATAATAAGACAGTTACCACCCGGAATGCCACCCCTCAGCACTCCCTCCAGTTTGTCTGTATCCTTTAGCTTTCCTTTCCCGGTAATATTCAGTCTGTCACACAGGTCTATCACCTTCGGAAGCCATTTTCCCCTGTCCACCTCTGCGGTGCTGCCGATCGCATCCCTCCAGTCGTCATCGGATATCTTCTTCCATTGTTCATCCTTCAACTCCTCAAGGGACCAACCCGCCATTTCCAGGAGGGAAACAAACGCTCTCACGGCCCTGCGGGGTTCTTTTTCAATATTTGAGGTGATTTCTCTTATCACGTCGGATGACGAGGCTTTTGAATAAAAGAGGTGGGTATTTCTTACAAGTACAACCTTTTTACCGGGTATGAGAGGTGGCGTGAGGATGGAATCACATATGGCATCTGTATCCTCATCTTCCCCCTCAATATGGAAGAGGTTGAGGTCTTTCTGGTCCGGGGGAATAATGCCATCTATGATCCGATTCACAGCATCCTCCACCAGGTATTCTTCATCCCCGTGGATAAGATAGCATGGAGCAATCTTGCCCCTGCCTATA
>CAZRUU010000052.1:0-8150 GCA_964603235.1 uncultured Syntrophaceae bacterium
CAGTCTCAGGCGTGTACCAGTAATGACTCCCACGATCGCTGTAGAATGAGCTGAATAAGCCCCTTTGAAGGATCACATCCCGCACCCCCTGAAAGCTGCTGGAGGTGCCTTCCTCCTGGACAAAGAACATACTGTAGTGTTCGCCTGTCGCGTCATCCATCGTCACGATCAGATCCCACTTCTTCCCCGGTACCCACTCGTGGGTACTGCCGTCCTGGTGCACAATCATTCCCGGCAAAGGAGAGGGATCACGGCGTTTCCGGTGGGTGCCCTTCTTCGTGGTCCTGGAAACCAACCCCCTCGATTGAAGCGTGTTCTTTACCCAGGTGTAACTCCTCTGCCCTCCGTCACGCCGATACCATGAATAAAAATGCTTCACATTCCAGCCACGGTAACGACCCTCATACTGCCGGGTAAGCGCCATAACTTCATCCACGGGGACTCGACGCGATGATGCCTGCGTCAATCGCTTGTCCATCAATCCATCTAACCCGTCCTCTTCGTAACGATCAATGTAGCGCCGGAACGTTCGATCACATACTCCCAGTATCCGCGCCGCTTCTTCCTGACTCAATCGTTTCTCTGTCCATACACTATAGGCCTCTTCAAATCGCATAATCCGGATCTCCTGTAATATCTCTGCCCGTTTCATTGGCCACCTCCCGGTGACCATCTTTAACCGGACAGATTACGTGCTACAACTCCGGACATATTACGTGCTCCTGACACATCAGATTTTTTCCTTGACAAATAGAACGAACGTTCTACATTATGGCGGCATGATATTCTCGAAGGAGAGAGATCGTGTCGCTACCTGCCGCTATTTATCGCCCACGAAACCCGCAAGATTCGGATTATTACCGCTGTGTGGAGGACCATTTCGAGACCTTTCTTCAGATCTATGATAACCATTTCTCCCGGCAGTACGGCTTCTGGCGACCCTATCTGGAAAACGTCATTTACCGGTATCTGGATTGCGGCGACCCGCACAACGGCTTTGCCCGTGTGAAGTGTAAAGACTGTGGCCATGAATACTTGCTGGCATTCTCCTGCAAGCGCCGCCATTTTTGCCCATCATGCCACCAGAAGCGCGTGGTGGAATTTGGCGAGTGGCTATGCACGGATGTCCTCAAAAAGATTCCCCGCCGGCATTTCGTCTTCAGTATCCCGAAGATCCTGCGCCGCTACTTTCTGTACGATCGGGAACTTCTTAATGATCTGAGCCGGTGTGCCTGGGAATCCCTGAAGATATTTATCCAGGAGGCGGTTCCTGAGAAGAATCCCATCCCCGGCGCCGTCATCGCCATCCAGACCTTCGGCGATTTCCTCGGATTCAATCCCCACTGCCACATTCTCGTCACCGATGGATGCTTCTACGGAGACAACGGCATGTTTCGTGTCGCCCCTCCCCTGGGGCTGAAAAAGCTGGAGGCGATCTTCCGGCACAAGGTGTTCAAGATGCTTTTGGCCAAAGGGAAAATCACGGCTGAGATGATCCGGATGCTATCGTCGTGGCGGCATTCCGGATTCAATGTTTTCTACGGAAACCGCATCTCGCCCCGGGATGAAACGGCCATGGAGAACCTGGCCAGATACATCATCCGTGCGTCATTCTCACAAGAGCGGATGACATACCTGGATCAGGAGGCAACTGTGGTCTATAAAGCGAAAGACGGCAAGGATACAAAGGTTTTCCCCGCGATGGAATGGCTGGCCGATAGACCCAGTTGTCATGGATGATGTCTCTCAACTCCCCATCAATGACGATCATCTTTATCGGGACCCTCAATATACCTGGAATGACTATATCCAGGCATAACGCTTCGATTCAATTCGAGAATTCGGAGATTCTCCGAAGATGATTTGAGGTGTGCAGGAGAGGTTTGCCTGAATGATGCCCAAAAGGGCCTTCGGAACGGGAAAAACGATCAGCAAGAACGTCGTTTACTCAAGTTTCTCAAGACCAGAGTCGGCTCGCCGCATCCTTTCCGTAATCTTCGGTACAGCATCCAACATTTGTCTGCATTTTGTTGCAAGTTTTCCCTTGATATACAAAAGATCTCGTTTTATACTCCGACCGTCAAAAAGCAATGCCTTATCAATTATCAATTCAATTATTCATGCATCAAAGATAAAGAGGCGCTATGACAATTCCAACTTCCGTATTTAAGAATCGGATAAAACAAACTATAGAGCAGTCACAAGAAGAGAAACTAAGTGCTCTCGTTGTATATTCCACCGGAAGCAGTTTGGGGTTTTCCAGTCGTACCCATGGCTACTGTCGTTTCCTTTGTGACTGGGATGCACGGACGCAAGCCGCTGTTCTCATATTGTTGCCGAAAAGAGATCCAGTCCTGTTGGTTCCGGGTCGTTCTCCCCAACTGTTTGCAAAAGAGATAATGTGGTTTGATGATATTAGAGCTATTCCGCAGGATGAATTCGGAGGGGAAATTGTTTCAATCCTGAAGCCCATCCTATTAGGCGATGAAAAAATTGGCTTTATCGGTCGGTCTGAAACACCTGTACCGCTTTATGACGCACTTCGTGATGGTCTTGAAGGAGTAGAGCTGGTTGAAGCAAACCACATTGTTGATAAATTAAGGATCGTCAAGGATAGTCTGGCAATCGATTTTCATCGTCGTTCTGCCGAGGTATGTGATGCAATGTTCGAAACCTTGGAGCGAGAGATCCGATCCGGCAAGATGGTATATCAGATTCAGGCCGATTTGGAATATACAGCCAAGTATGAAGGATGTGAATACGCATCTACATTTATGAGTGTGGGTTCAGTGGCAGATCGTCCGCGCTATGCGAAAAAGGAGTGTTCACAGATCCCAAAGGAGGGAGATCAGGTTCTGCTCTCGCTTTTTGTATTAAAGGATGGTCATTGGGGTCACGCCATAAGGACAGGTACGATAGGAAAACCGAGCCGGGCACAGCAAAAAGCATTCGAAATAGCCCTCGAAATGCAGGAAGCAGCCTTGGATCAGCTAACCCCTGAAAATTATCTTAGTGAGGTCTGGAAAGCTTCTGAAAAAGTCCTTAACAAGTATTATCCAAACGCAAGAGATTTAGGATGGTACTGGTTAAAGATCGGACACAGTCTGGGACTTGACTATTCGGATCCAATTTTATCGGCTGTTTTCCCCAACCCTTATACTATCGGTAGAAAGCCTAATGCACAAAATGCGCAGGATGGGTCATCAATTCGGATCCTGCCTGGAATGCTTTTTGAACTTCATCCAAATATTTTTATACCGGACGAAGCGACTGCGGTCATTGGCGATATGGTGCTTGCAACAGAAATTGGGCATGAGATTATGGACCGTTTTCCCCGCAAATTACTGTCTCTGTGACGATCCTGCCGTGTTCAGACGGCTGGATAAAGTGACCAAAAATCCTGACGTCACGTAAGGTTTTATGCAGAAAAACGTAACATCTCAATAAGTCCGGGCATTCCGACTCCTTCCCCTTTTTGCAAAGGGGAATTGAGGCCTCCGGCTCGGAGAGGGGGTTTTAATAATGAAGCCCGAATTTATTGAGTTACAGAAAATTCTTTTACAGTGTTAAAACGATTATAGAATTAAGATTTTGAATAAAAAAAGTTACTAAACCGTCCATCAAACCAACAAAAGGAGGAAAACATGAAAAAAGCGATTTTGTTGTTTATTATGGTATGTTTTTTTGCGGTGTCCTGTGCAGGACTAACAGGAGGGATACACAAGAAGAGTGTAAGCAGCGCCAGTATTGAAAAGGTTGAGTTTAAGCCGGATAAAAAAGGAAATTATTATGTCTACGTAACTATAAAAAATATCTCCGGCAAAGATAAACCTTTCTACCTGGAGCTCCAGGCTGATGACCAAGTGAGTCAATTTACTGCATCAGGGAAAAAAGGGCAGCCCAATATAGTCCCCGCAGGGAAAGACTATACATTTGCAGTAAATACCTGGCGGAAGATCGAGCCAAAAAAACTTAAAGTGGAAATAAAAGAATCTTTGCGTTAAATATTCATAATTGCTCTAACCTGTTTTGATTTAGTCAAACATTGTGTTTTTTGCAACTATCTTTAGTAAAAGAATATAATTTAAGGAGGAAAATCAATGAGAAAATATGTAGAATTATTATTTGTCTTTATCGCCTTATTAACATTTGCATTTCCTGCTACATCTGAAGCCAAGAAAAAGTATCTATTCTTTGGGTCCAGCGCAGCATCATCAAGTCACTATGCTTATGTGGTTGGAGCTGCAAAAGCTATAAACAAATATGTCTCCGATGTGAAGGTCAATGTAGTGGAAACAGGGGCAAGTGTAGATAACCTCAAGAGGGTTAAATCCGGAGAAATTGATATGGGCATTTGCTCAATGAAAACCATGTATGAGGCATGGAAAGGTCTGGCAAGATGGAAGGGCAATGCTTTGCCAGATGTCAGGTTGCTTTGGCTTTATGCAGTAGGTGTTGATTTTATTGTTGTCAGAGCGGATAGTGGGGTAGAAAAACTTGAAGACCTTAATGGTAAAAAGTTCAATCCTGGAATCAGAGGGTCTGCTTCAGAAGCTACTACAAAACAGATATTTAAAATCCTTGGAGTAAAACCGGATTACCATATCGGTGCAACATCTGATGCTGTTAAAGCAATAAAAGACAATAGAATTGTAGGTTATGTTAAAACGGGAATCGGAACCCAGATTGACGCATCGACCTTAGATATTATGACGCTTACCAAGGTGCGATTAATTCCACTGACAAAGCAGCATATGGATAAAATTGTAGCTGCAGTGCCCTATATTTCATTCATCACTGTTCCTGCAGGAGGGATTAAGGCCATGCCCAATCAGCCGGCATATGCAATGTGGGGAAGACCTATAGGAGTGATGTGCAGCAAGAGCATGCCAGATAACCTGGCGTATAACCTGGTAAATGGAATAATAAAAGGCAAGGAATTTCAGGTTGCCGCCTGGCCGGCCTTTAAAGAGTTGGATTTGATCCAGGATCCTGCATCCTTGACGCTTATCCCTCTTCAAAAAGGTGCTCTTAAGGCATATCGTGAACTCGGGGCAAAAAATATACCGCCGATAGCAATACCTCCAGAAGCAAAATAACATCATCAAAACATATAAAGGAGCGACTCCAATAGTGGAGTCGTTCCTTTGTTGTGGAGTTTCGTAAGTTCTCAATAAATTCGGGTTCGTTTCTTGTAGGGTGGGGTTTTATACCCCACCAATAACGGTGGCATATAAAATGCCACCCTACTTCAAGGAGTAACGCATGTCTCCTGTTGAAAATCGTAACTCAACAGCTAAAGATAATCAAAACAAAACAAAAAGTATATTGGAACAACGAAATCCTGAAGGAATCTGGAAGATTGTTTTAAGCGTGGTTGCTGTAACGTTCGTCTTGTTCCAGATCTATACAGGTTTTGCCGGGCCTCTTCCGAACCTTGAGCAAAGGGCGGTGCATGTTGGCTTTGCATTGATTCTCACTTTTTCTCTTATGAGACCTTCAAGAAAAAAAGGAGGTGGTTCGTGGCATTCAGTATTTCTTGGTATAGACATTACCTTTATTATAATGACTATTATTTCGTGTGGTTATATCCTTTTTAACTATAACTGGATAATGGAGCATGCAGCCGAATCAACAAATATACAACTTTTCCTTGGAACAGTGGCACTTATTCTTGCCTTGGAGGCAGGACGAAGAACCATAGGAATAACCTTTCCAATTCTAACTCTGCTTTTTCTCCTTTACGCACTCTTTGGCCAATATATTCCGGATATCCCATTAATAGGAGACTATCTTTCTTATTGGGGCCATAGAGGCTTTAGCATGAAACACATTATTCAAGTTATGTATCTAAGTGATAAAGGTCTTTGGGGATTCGTTACAGGAGTGTCCTCCACAATTGTTGCAATATTTATCATATTTGGTGGATTTCTTCTTTCTACAGGAGCCGGTGATACATTTATGGATTTAGCAGCCCGACTTACAGGAAAATCTATAGGGGGCGCTGCAAAGGTTTCAGTAGTAGTTAGTGCATTTTTTGGAATGCTTTCGGGTTCTGCAGTTGCTAATACTGCAACAACAGGAAATTTCACGATTCCCTTGATGAAGAGACTAAGGTACGGCAATGAATTTGCAGCAGGTGTTGAAGCTACCGCATCTGCAGGTGGACAAATAACCCCGCCAATAATGGGATCTGCCGCCTTTCTGATGGCGGAACTTCTTGAAATGACCTACATTAAAGTTGCAACATGCGCAATCATACCTGCCTATTTATTTTTTATTTCCGTATTTTTTGCAATACATTTTGAAAGCGCCAAGCGTAATCTTGGAAGTGTTCCAAAAGACCATATTAAGCCTCTTGGGGAAATACTAAAACCATCTCGTTCTATAACGTTATTAATACCTGTCATACTATTAATTACATTGATGCTGGAAGGTCGTACGCCAGAAACATCTGCTTTTTGGGCGATTGCCGCTCTCTCAATGCTTTATACCTTTTCGACGTTTAAAGTATCTGAAATTAAAAAAAGGCTATTTAGGCTGATAGCAGGCATGGATACTGTTGGCAGATCGCTTATAAAAGTTGTTCCTCTTTTAGTTTGTGCCAACATAATTGTTTCCCTTATTACTCTGACAGGAATTGGAGTAAATATTTCTGAAGTAATAATTGGCCTTAGCGGTAGTCATCCTTACCTTGCCTTAGGTCTTGCGGCCATAGTAGCGCTTATGCTGGGCATGGGAGTTCCTACTCCAGCGGCATATCTTCTGGGTGCAGCCGTTGTTGCACCATCTCTTACGAGTATGGGATTTGAACCTATTGCATCCCATATGTTTGTCTTGTATTTTGCCATCCTATCTGTGCTTACACCACCGATCTGCCCTGGAGTATATGTAGCCGCTGGCATAGCAAATGCAGACTGGTTAAAAACTGCATGGGTAGCTATAAGGCTTGCTATTGTAAATTACATCTTGCCGTTTATGTTCATTTTAAACACTTCTCTGTTAATGCTTGGACCCACATCAAAAATAATTTGGTCTGTTGCAGCTGCGTCAATTGGTGTTTACATGATTGCTGCCGGTACAATGGGGTTTTTACTCGAAAATCTAGGGATCGTCATGAGACTTGTCTTAATTGCCGGATCATTGCTCTGTTTTTCCGGTAATGCAATTAATGTATGTATAGGAGTAACCTTGGGTGGCTGTGTATTCGCATATCAAATGATTGATAGAAAAAAGCAACAAGGAAAGATCAAGACAACTTGAGATCCAAGTTTCGATCAGTTTTACGCTTTACGACTGTCCCTGTTAAGTAAAGTGTCCTTAGCCGTGACTACCGATACTGTTCTTATTTCGTACCAAGTTATTACGCACAAGGTCTCCGATAGTGACGTTTCACGAGGCTTCCATCTGAAAAGAGGAGCATAGGATGATGAATTCTTATAAAAGAGTAATGTGTGTGCTTGATGGGAAATATCAACACTTCACTCATGGCGATAGGCAATCCGGAATCCGTTGAAGAAGCAACCAAAGAAGTTATTGCAAAAGCAGGCAAGCACGGCCATCTTTTGGTAAGCGGAGGATGCGGTCTCAGTGCAAATGTCCCTCCGGAAAACATGAGCGCTATGATAAAGGCAGCAAAAGAGGTAACTCTTTTGCTGCTTTTCATAAAGTTTATAAAATTATTTTTCGGGAAGAATTTTAATCTTTAGGTTAAGTAAAGGGAATCATGAAACATGAAGAGGAGAGATCAATCATGCCTTCGAAAGAAAAAAGAGCAGAATTATTTAAACAAATTCACAATGCCATAGTCGAGTTTGAAGAAGAAACCACCCGTGCGCTGTGCAAGGAGGCTCTGGAAATTGGGATTGACGCATACGATGCTGTTATGGAAGGCCTTACCCGGGGTAGGGAAACGGTCGGTAGTCTGTATGAAAAAAAAGAATATTTTGTACCGGAGCTGCTGCTTTGTTCTGATGCCATATATGCAGGGCTGGAAGTATTGCGTCCCCACATTAAGGTGGAGTCCGGGAGAGTAAAAGGCAAAATCATTATTGGAGTGGTGGAGGGAGACATTCACGATATTAGGGATAAAGGAGTCAAGTCTACGTTTGACTCTTGTAGCTGATTGCCAATTGTAATCTACAGCGAAC
>CAZRUU010000053.1:0-5471 GCA_964603235.1 uncultured Syntrophaceae bacterium
GAGATTGAGAAAGAAGATTTCATGGAACTGTCATTTCTCTCGTCCGCCCATCTGGACTTTTATGATGAGAGGTCTTCAGGCATTGCATCTATAAGCTACTTTATTGTGGAGGACAGTGAAAAAGAGGGCTACGTCCTGAAACGGAAGGACGAGCTGTACCGGGACAAGGCAGAAGGGGCAGAGGAGAAGATCTCGAGGGAGGGGGGATACATCCTCTGCGACAGACTGCAATCCCTGATATACAAGTTCTATGACGGCGGCGGAGAGGAATACGATTTCTGGGATTCCGAATCCGATCTGAAGACCCAGAATGGCAAAGCGCCGACTGTTGTGTCCATACAGATGAATTTCACGAATCCCGATGATAAAGACAGGCCTTACAGGTTTATGACAAAGGTGTTTCTGCCAGTACAGCAGGGCAACAAATGAAGAAAATCCTCCTCAATGAAAGGGGTGTGGCGCTGATACTGGTGATACTGATGATCAGCGTCATTATCACTGTCACGCTTCAACTGAATATTTCCTCACGCTCTGAAATATACGAGGCCGCGAACCTGGGCGACGGTATGAGGGCCACTTACGCGGCAAAATCCGGATTTTACATGGGGGAAGCCCTTCTGACAGAGGATACCAACAATTTCGATTCCCTGAACGAAGACTGGGCAAAACTGGAAGCAGCTTCCGCCGAGTCGGGAATCCTTTTTAATGGTGAATCTTTCCGGCTGAATGTTGAGGATGAATCCGGCCGAATTTCCATCAATAAGATTGTGGAGGCTGTAGAATACAGAGAGCTCCTCAGGAGATTTCTGAGCCTGCCGGAATTCAATCTTGATGAACAGCAGGTCAGCGATATTGTGGACGCAATCAAAGACTGGATAGACGAAGATGATGAAATAACCGGGTTTGGCGCCGAAAACCTGTACTACGGAGGGCTGGAAAAGCCGTACGCATGCAAAAATGCCCCCCTGGATTGCATTGAAGAACTTTTAATGATAAGGGGTGTTACCAAAGATTTGTACTACGGATCGGGCGAAATGCCCGGTATTGCGGGGCATTTCACTCTGTACAGCGAAGGAATGATAAACATCAATACCGCTCCGAGTTTAATATTGAAGGCGCTCTCGGATGACATTACCGGTGAAATGGTATCTGATATGGACGAATTCAGAAGAGATGAAGAGAACAACCTTTCCGACTCGTTATGGTACAAGAGTGTGCAGGGTATGGACGGCGTTACCATAACCCCGTCATTGATAACCACAAAAAGCACTACGTTCAGGATCACTTCAACAGGTTATCTGAATGATATCAGCAAGAGGGTAAGCGGAACAATCGAAAGACAAAGCAACAACAGGACGGTAAGAATACTGTCCTGGAGGGTTGACTGATGCCGGAAAAAATCCTTGGCCTTGATATCGGGAAAGACAGCATAAAGGCGGTCCAGGTACGGGCCGGCCTCAGGGACTATGAGGTGGTTCGTACAGCGCTGGTGAAGATTAGTGAGGAAGGCGGCGTGCAGGGTGCCCTAGAGCAACTGTTCGAACGTCACATATTCACAGACAGTGTCTGTATAACCACCCTTCCCTCAAAAGACTTTTTCTTCCGCACTATACGGCTCCCCTTTAAAGATAAAAAGAAAATAAGCCAGACCATCGCCTATGAACTTGAACCGCTTATCCCCTGCCCCGCGGATGAGGTCCTGATAGACTATGTTATCACAAATCAAACAGACCAGTCGGAGATATTCTCGGCTTCGGTTGCCAAATCCGCCGCAGGCGATCTGATCAAGCACCTCAAAGAATGCGGCGTAGAGGCATCGATACTGGACATAGATGCCGTTCCCGTGGTCTCAAGGATTCTGTCCACCCATACCGACACGACATCCGGACTTCTCCTCAATATCGGCAATGGGGACACAACTGGTGTGATTTTCGATAAAAGCGGGGTCCTTCACATCAGGCACTTTTCTTTTGGAGGAGAAAAGATAACAAAAGCCATCGCAAAGGCTCTTAAGATCGAGTTTTCGGAGGCCGAGGAGAGAAAGCGGACAGGCGATACGGATGGAACCACAGAAGAAATTACGGCGGTGTGCGGAAAGTTCTTCTCTGAAGTCAAAAAAACGCTGCAATTTCTCAGCTCAAAGGGCGAGATTAAGGAAGATCCTTCGATGGTTTTCCTTACAGGCGGGGGGGCGCTCTACCCCCCTCTCCACAAAGAGATGGAAGCCTTCCTTTCTATCCCGATAGAGATGATCGATATCTCAGCGGCAGATGATATCACAATGGAAAAAGAGGTCAAAAACGACTGGAATCCCGAGCTGATGAATCAGGCCCTTGCCCTCGCAGTCAGAGAAGCAAAAAAGGGGACGGGGTTTAATTTTGCCCGTGGAGATTTCGGCCCAAAAAGAATATATGAAAAATTCCTGAAGGATTTTAAGTGGGTCGCGGCTATTGCCTTCGTAATACTCTGCACCTTGGGGGTTGATCTGTACATCGACTACCATTATGACAGGGCGCGTCTGAACAGACTCAACCAGGAAATAAAGGCTGTCTTCAAGAAGAGCTGCCCTGAGGTCACAAGGATAGTCGATCCAGTGCAACAGTTGAAGGTCACGATTGCGGGGGCCCGAAATTCTTCTTCGGGGCTGAATGGTGGTGGATTCAGGATACGGACACTGGATATCATAAAGGACATATCCCGGCTTGTTCCGAAATCCACGGACTTTCTGATCACGAGTTTCACGTTCGACAGTGGCTCGGTAAAGATCAAAGGTGAGACCGACAATTTCAATACCGTTGACAGCATAAAAAACAGTCTCGGCAAATCGGACTACCTCAAGAATGTCACGATAAGCTCAGCCAGTCTCATCAGAAAAGGAAGCCGGGTCGGAATTGATTTGAGGATGGAGCTTTAACTGCTTAGTTGGATAGGCTGAAGACTGTCAGGGAAAACGGGGATAATAGGATAGAGATCAGGGATTAAAGAATTTAAAGGATTAGAGAAAAAATCAATGGCGATAGATTTTTGGACAAAATTCAAGTTTAAACTGACAAAGCGGGAGAGATATTACGTATCTGCGGGCGCTGCCCTGATTGCCCTTTTCATCATCTTCCAGTTTATCCTGTTTCCTTTTTTCGGAGCAAAAGAAAAAACAAAACATTCTATTCTGACAAAAGAAAAGACACTGAAAGAGCTTGTCTCTCTCAGTTCGGAGTACGAGACACTCAAAGAGGATTCAACAGATATCGGAAGGGGTCTTGCCCTCAGGTCGAAAGATTTCACACTGTTTTCCTTTCTGGAAAAACAGGCGGGGCGAAGCGGGGTAAAACCGAGCATAAAATACATGAAACCATCCACATCAACGGACAATGGCCCATACAGTGAATCTTCTGTGGAGATGAAGCTGGAGAACATCACACTGAAGCAGTTCGTAGAGTATCTGCATCTCGTGGAGTCGCCTGAAAATCTGGTCAGTATCAAGAGGATTTCCGTAAAGCAGAGCAAGGGGAGTCCGGAATATCTGACCGTTTTGATGCAACTTATGACATACATAAAAGATTAGGAGAAAGACAGGAGACAGGAAACCGGAGAACCGGTAACCGGTAACCGGTAACTGATAACCGTTACGGCCATGAAAACAAGAAAATGGATTATATATACGGTATACGGGATACTGATTACGCTTGCCTTCCTGTATCTGCGCTTTCCTTCAGACAGCGCCGGGAGGTATATCAGATCGATTGTCGCGGGGAGTAACCCGAATATTATACTCTCGTTTGATTCTGTAAGGCCCTCTTTTCCCCCGGGGATAAGGCTTCGCAACCTTTCAGTCGGCTTTAAAGGCAACCCGGATTCAGTCCTCGGAGCCGATGTCGTAAAGGTGCGACCTGCATTATCGAGCCTCTTTTTCGGCAAACTATCGCTACTCCTGTATGCGGAGGCATACGAGGGAAAGATGCGGGCAGATATACATTTCAAGAACCGCTTTTCGACCAAAGGCCCGGTCAGTATACAGAACGAATTTCACAACATCAGCCTCGGAAAGTGTTCCTTCATAAAAGCGGCAGCAGGCCGCCGGGTTGATGGCAGGCTGAGCGGTTCTCTTTTATATGACGGGGAATGGGACAAGGTTATCAGCGGCACGGGCAGCGCCAAGCTTACAATCCTTGACGGGAACATACAGCTCTTAAAGAGCACGTTCGGATTTGACGCCCTGGTCTTTGATAAGGCAAAGACAGATCTGAAGCTTAAGAATCAAACCCTTGAAATAATCGGGTTGGACATAGCGGGTGAACAGATCCGCGGCGCCTTTACTGGAAACCTGTTTTTTAAAAGGGATATCATCCAAAGCAGGCTTGCCATAAAAGGCGATATAGAAATTCCTGCTCTCGATAGGAAATTTTCAACTACTCTGAAAGGAACGGTGGCCAAGCCAATACCGGGGTTTGAGTAAGGGCGGTTTACCGTTACCAGTTTACGGTTTACAGCTTACAAAAACAGAAGGCAGAGGAAAATCATGGGGTTAATATATTTTGTGATTCAGACGCGAAAGAATTAGTTGAAGAATTGAAATCAATATCTAAAATGCTTCAGTCGTTGCATAGTTCATTGAAAAAACCGTGAACTGTGAACCGACAACTGTAAACAATTAATATTATGCCAAATAATTACCGTACAATAATCATTCTTGTGGCGATAACAGCCCTGTCCTACATGTCTGTGGATATCTTTTACAAGACAGTGGCGGCAAAACTTTCCGGATTCCGGACGGAAGCGACATACACCGGGAAAACCGCCAGGCGCACGGTTGTGAAAAAATTGTCTCTGAGTGATTACCGGGTAATTTCAGACAGAAATCTGTTCGGTTCGATTGATAAGGCAGGTGAAAAAACACAGATTGATGTCGATAATCTTGAACCCACAAAACTGGGGCTGGCTCTTCTTGGAACTGTTTCCGGAGCCGGGGCCTTTGACTTCGCCGTCATCGAAGAAAAGGATAAAAAGAAGCAGGGACTTTTCAGGGAGGGGGATGCAGTCGCCGCCGCCACTATCATGAGGATCATGAGAGGCATGGTTGTCCTGAGGGTGGATGGCAGGGATGAGATACTGAAGATGGAGGAAGGCGACCCCGCCAAAAATCATGTCTCTGACCTTGATGGCAAAGGGACAAAGAATACAATACAAGTAAATAAAACCGATATTGATAACGCGTTTAACGACATGGGAAAGATATTAACCCAGGCTCGCATACGACCCTACTTTTTTTCAGGAAAGACGAACGGATTCATAATAAGCAGAATAAAGCCCGAAAGCATTTTTCAGAAAATGGGTATGCAAAACGGCGATATCATACAGAGCGTTAACGACCAGCCTATTAAGAGCCCCGATGAGATGCTGAAACTGTATAACGGGCTAAAATCCGGCTCTGCAATAAACCTTAGCATCAAAAGAAGGGGCAAACAGGAAGAACT
>CAZRUU010000053.1:5571-8041 GCA_964603235.1 uncultured Syntrophaceae bacterium
AATCCGGCTCTGCAATAAACCTTAGCATCAAAAGAAGGGGCAAACAGGAAGAACTAAAATATATATTCAACTAGTTGGCGGTTGGCGGTTACCGGTTACCAGTTATCGGTTGCCGGTTGTCGTAAACCGTAAACTGTGAACCGTAAACAGTAAACAGGTACTGCGGATATCGGTTGCCAGTTACCGGTTGTCGTAAACTGTGAACCGTAAACCGCGAACAGGTACTCATGTATACATCATATTTCGGACTGAAAGAAAATCCATTCAATTTGACTCCTGATCCCAGGTATCTCTTTCTGAGTACCCAACACAGTGAAGCGTTAAACCATCTGATCTACGGCATAAATGAAAAGAAGGGGTTTATTGTAATTACCGGAGGAATCGGAACCGGCAAGACCACCATCTGCAGAACGCTGCTTTCCGTCCTGGATCCTTCGGTCGACAGTGCGCTGATATTCAACCCATCCCTCTCGGAGATGGAGCTTCTGGCAACTATAAATCAAGAGTTTGGAGTCAAATTAGAGAGGGGAAGACCCACGAGAAAGCGCCATATCAACGCCCTGAATGCATTTCTTCTGAAAAACTTCTCCGAGGGGAGAAATGCGGTCTTGCTTATTGATGAGGCCCAAAACCTTTCCCGTGGCGTACTGGAACAGATCCGGATGCTTTCTAACCTTGAAACCGAAAGGGAAAAGCTGCTCCAGATAGTGCTCATCGGACAACCCGAATTGGAAAAGCTTCTGAGATCACCGTCTCTGAAACAACTCAATGAGAGGATTACAGTAAAATACAACGTAACCCCTTTTAATCGTGATCAGGAAGAAGACTATATACGACACAGGTTGGCGGTAGCCGGGGGAGAAAATGGATTCCCCCCGTTTTCCCGTCTGGCCTACAGAAAGATCCACAGCTATTCCAAAGGCATCCCCCGGCGCATAAATGCCATCTGTGACAGGGCGCTGCTCATCGCATACAGCGCGGATTCCGGCGCCATCAGCAGGAAACTTATCAGCAAGGCTGCTTCCGATATCGGCAGCAGCTATCTCACAGATAAAACAAAGTCTCGAAGGATGGGGGAATGGGCGCTTCTCGTTACCCTGATTATGGTTATCCTTCTATTGCTGACAGTCGTCATGGGCAGAGAAGCGGTCTTTGATTTTTTTTCGAATGTACATTTTTTTGAGTGACATGGATGAGTCATATAGATAAGGCCCTTAAAAAGGCTCAAAAAGAAAAAGATGATACCTATAAACGTTACCGCCGCATAGCGCCTGCGGAAACTCGCAGGAATACTACCAGGCTCAAGATTACATGGGGAATCGGTGTGGCTGTTGCATTGATATCTGTTACCGCGATCGTCCTCTTTGTGTCCGGGAACAACACACTTGACGGGGAAAAGGGTCACGTCAAAAATGGAGATGCCGTGGCTGAGGAGGCGCCAGCATCACAGCAGAAAATGGGGGTCGGTGCGCGTGAACCGGACCCGGACACTCGCATGATTGCATCTAAGACGGACGGGGCCAAACCAGACACCTTCGAAAAGACTGAGCAAATAAGGTTAAATGCGGATATTTTATACAAGGAAGCCTTGGACTGGTATCAGAAGGGCGAACTGGACAAGGCCGGTGAGGGGTACCAGAAAGTCCTGAGCATTGAACCAGGGCATGCCTTTGCCCTGAACAATCTCGGAGTCATCTATATGGGCAGGAAGAAAAGCAACGATGCCGCGGATATGTTCAAGAAGGCCATAGACCTGAAGCCCGACTATGTTGATCCATACTACAACCTGGCATGCCTCTACTCCCTGTCGGGAAATATTTCAAAGAGCCTTTATTATCTGAAAATGGCTGTCTCGATAAATAATAATGTGAAAAACTGGGCGAAAGATGATAAGGATCTGAAGAATGTTCGTGGATCGGCGGAGTTTGGAAAAGCTTTTGAATAGCAAAGATGAAGTAAATGTTTACGGTTCGCAGTTACCAGTTACCGGCTGCGAAAGCCAGTCATTCCTCATCAGTTGAATAGTTTATTGGGAAAACCGTGAACAGTAAACCGACAACCGTGAACTGATAAAATAACTACAAAAAACGAGATACTTTTAGCATGATAAAATCAGTAAAAAAATACCTATTGTTATCTGTCGTCATTCTGTGCATCGCGTCATTCGCGGCGCCCGTAAACACAATGGGGGCTCGGGTAACGGGTGACGAAAAGATCGTTACAACCGGCAAAGAAACTGTCAGTCCGGAGAAAAAATCCCCTCTAATTTCCCCTGTTAAAAAAATCGAAAAAAAGGAAATACCGGCAAAGAAGAAAATCGAGCCACGCAAAGAAGAGTCACGGTTCGTTACCATAGATTTTGACGATGTTGACATACGGGTATTCATCAAATTTATGAGCGAATTAACGGGCAGTAATTTCGTGATCGATAGGGGGGTTAAGGGAAAGGTTACGATAATCTCCCCGAAAA
>CAZRUU010000054.1:0-8001 GCA_964603235.1 uncultured Syntrophaceae bacterium
TTTTGTTATCTTGTGGCAATCATGGACTGGGCGAGTCGTATGGTTCTCTCTTGGCGGCTGTCCAACACCTTGGACAGTTCATTCTGCGTGGATGCTCTTGAAGAGGCTCTGTCCACGTATGGCTGTCCCGAAATCTTCAATACGGATCAGGGCAGCCAGTTTATACTGCGGAAGCGTTTACAGATACCCTCCACTCGAGAGGCATTTCCATCAGTATGGACGGTAAGGGCCGTTGGATGGACAATGTGTTTATCGAACGACTCTGGAAAAGCGTCAAGTACGAAGACATCTACCTGAAGGGTTATAGCTCAATGGCAGAGGTCAGAAAAGGGCTTGCCACCTATTTTACGTTCTACAATGAAAGACGATGGCATCAAAACTTTGACAACAAGACTCCGGCTATGGTTTACTTGGGCACCCAACCGCAAAGACAGGTTGCGGCATGAACCTGAATCCAGGGCAGCTTCCCACTTATAAATCCCTGTTCCCTGTCCTAACAACCCAGACCACCTATCAATATGCACTTTATTACATACACACGCAGTTCTTACTGCGAAGCCTCAAGGTGCGGTGGTTTTGCCTTTCCCATTACCTTTATAGACTTGCATATAGCCCTTTTCGTACATTACATATCTCTAAGTTTTAAATTATCAATTAAGTTCTGGGAATTTAAAATACTGAATATTTGAAAATTCAGCTTTTAAGTTTCCAGCTAATATTTTCTTAACTATTTCAACCACTTTCTCATTAAAAGGCGTCGGGGTTCCAGTTTCTAGCCCGCCTTGAACAACTTTCCCGTTGATGTCATCAATTTCGCATACAGTTCTACCTGCCCAAATGTCCTGAAGCATGCTGGCAACTTCATCATTGCTGTGCGAAATAAGTTCTCTTAGCTGCCTTTCGACATTAGCAAGTTCTTTCTTGTTTGAAAATGAATAATTCTCAACTGTTGGCATAAATCCTTCCATCTCTGTTGGAACAAAGCCTTTTTTAGCCATTATATTTGCACCTTCATTACATATATATGCCATGCAACGCATGCTGTCATAATTTTCAATTGCAGTTCCAAAAGTGCAACCAAGTGAGGCTGAAATTCCACTCAGCGCTGTGTTCATAATCAGTTTTGTCCACTTTACTCCCAGAATATCTGTAGTAATTGTAACATCGCCTACAGTTAATAAAACTTTTTCGATTTCTTTTATTCTTGGTGTAATGCTTCCGTCAAGTTCTCCAATATATGTATGCATGCATTCAAAATCAGTAGTCAGTTCACTTACGCCTGGCCTTATGTATTTTGCGCCATGGAATACAGACCCACCAATTATCCTCTCTTTCCCATATACAACTGCCACTTTATCCTCAGAAACTCCGTTCTGAAGTGTTATGATAATAGTATGATCATTGATGCTTTTTTCTATATCCTTTAAAGCTTGAAGCATATGCATCTGCTTAGTTTGAAGCATTATAACGTCAAACACTTCTGTTAAATCACTGGCAAGGGATGCCTTTACGGGGATGGTCTCAACATACTTGCCACTAATTTTGGCTCCTTCGTTATTTAATGCTTCTATATGATTCTTGTTAACATCAATTAAAGTGCAATTGTATCCTGCTTTTGTGATCATTACACCGGTAATCATTCCTAAGGATCCTGCTCCAAGTATTGCTATTTTCATTTTACCCTCCATAATTTGATAAGACATTGCTTCCTAACAAAGGGAAGTGAAGAACTGATGGATCACTGTATGTGTCAGTCGGAAGAGGAAGTTACGCCAGTTGAATGTTGGGGTGTTCATAAACCGGCAAATAGTCGACTTTTCGCATATGACTTCTCTGTTTCTGATTAAAAAAGCATACATACTTTTGCCACTAGCCGAAAAGTGCTAAAACGGGGTGCGAAAGTTGAATAATTATTTTTCAAGTTTATATGCAATTTCCTAACCCGGACAAGCCGGAACCAAGAAGTTTTATATAAGCCATAATCGTTCATCGTTCAGGAGATTCTTTCTATTCCCAGAATGTCTCTGGCTTCAGCTGGAGAGGCAATTTCTCTACCCGCTTCTTTTGCAATTCGAACGATCCGTGCAACAAGTTGACTATTACTCTTTGCAAGAGTCCCTTTTGTGTAATAAATATTGTCTTCAAGCCCTACTCTTATATTACCGCCTGAAAAAATTGCGATGCCACTTAAAACAGTCTCGTGTTTTCCGATCCCTGCAACAGTCCAGTTTGCATCAGCAGGAATAGTTTCACATAAGTGCAACATGTTTTTCGGAGTCGGTGCCATGGCACCTGGTACACCCAGCACAAAATCAAAATTTAGCTTGCCGCGTACCAGCCCTTTTTTTACCAAAGCCATGGCGTTGTGAATGTGGCCTTCCTCGTAGACTTCAAACTCTGGTCTGACACCATAGGTATTCATCGCTTTTGCCAGATTTTCCATCATTGAGGCTGAATTAACAAAGACATCTCTCCCAAAATTGATGGAACCGGTGTTCAAAGTGGCATATTCCGGCTTGAGTGTAATTGGCCCCATCCTTTCTTCCGCAGACATCCCCACTGCACCACCAGTTGAAACTTGAATGATTGCCCTGCATGCCGAAGCCTTAATTGCCTCAATATTTTCATGATATATACTGGCATACTGGGTCGGCTTGCCCTCTTTATCTCTAACGTGAAGATGTATAACGGCGGCTCCTTCTTCCCATGACTTTTTCGCTTCCAAAGAAACTTCTTCTGGGGTTACGGGAAGATAGGATGTGTCATTTTTGGTTAATTCTGCTCCCTGAATAGCCGCTGTAATAATTAATTTTTTCATTATATTGCTCACCCCTTATGCGTTCCGATTTAAGCATATTAATCAAATCTGTTGTATCAACTCTTCTTTCGTTGCAGGGCTATAGGCGTGACGCAAACCCCTTTTGCCCTCGTAACCACAACAGGCTCATCAAGAAAATCAGCCGCTGAAGGTCTGCTTGGATCATTTAAATACTGAACTACTTTTCTTGTCTCGAATTTCATTTTTCTCGAAGTATCTCCTATATCAGTAATCCAACCCGTGGCCTCGATATAATCCCCTGCATACACAGGCCCCAAAAATTCCACTTCATCGTACCTGAGAAAAAGCCCCTCATCACCATCCAGCTTGACAAGCAGCTCGGTTGCAATATCACCAAAAAGGGATAATATTTTTGCACCATCCACCAAATTACCGCCATAATGTGAATCGGCCTGGGACATTCTTAAACGTATTGTTGCTCGTAACTCTTTCATATCGTATGATCCTCTAGTTATCGTACACTCGGTTAATGTTAAAAAAAGCGATATTCTACCGCTTGTATAATTTTTCAAAGAATTTTTTTAACGGCTCATTTTCTCGTAAAATTTGGAATGTTAATTCCGCATGCCCGGGTGTATAGCCATTGCCGATTAGCATCTTAATCGGTTTCCCGGTACTTTCTGCACCCAGCGCCGCTTTACTGAAACTCGTTGCCATGTTGTAAAAAAATATTGTTCCGCTGTCTTTGGTGGATAAAATAGCTGCCATTTCCGAATTTTCCACATTGACAACATTAACCGTAAAATCCACAAGGTTCCCATTTGTAAACTTTTCTATTTGTTCCATTACTTCTACAGGTCTTGTCACATCAGCCGATATTACAATATCCGCAAGGTTCAACGAAAGAACCTCCTCGCACCGCTTTTTTGCATATTCCACAAGAATTGTTTTCCCTGTAACACCAACGCGTTTTCGTGCCTCATGGAGACATAGCAACCCGGCTTTTCCTCCACCCATAATGAGTACTGTTTTACCTGCTGTTACTTGCTTGGCTACCATCGCGGGGGCTCCCGCCACATCCATTATTGCGAGTGATATTTCTCGTGGGATATCATCGGGTATACGGGTATAGAGACTTCGCTCAAAAATGACAGCCTGACCTTTAACCCAAACTTGATCGGTTTCCGGGTCCACATCGAGAATTTGATCAATTTTTAACGGCGTGGCAGTAAGCGATATCAATGTTGCTACCTTATCTCCAATACGGAGGTCGGTTTTCCCAGTCAGTTTTTCGCCAATTTCGGCTACGGTTCCAACAAGCATTCCGCCGGACCCCAAAACAGGATCCTGATATTTGCCGCGTTCTTCCACAATCTCCATTACTGCATCACCGAGAGCTTTCTGCTCAATTCCCACTTCCTTTTTTATCCGGGAGAAACTTGCTGACGTAATGTTCAATACATCAACCGCCAGAAGAATTTCATTATCAAATACCCTGGGCTCATTATTTAATCTAAACGCGGCTTGGGGGAGTGATCCCTCGGGCTCAATTACCCGATGTAAACCGAGTGGATGACCAGTTTTTTTCATATTTTATAACCTCATGGAATATTAGCAGATCACAACGTTCTATCTAAAAAGAGCATGGGGCAACCACAGTGCGATCTGGGGAAAGATCATCACCATGGCGAGCGCCACGCCCTGAAGGGCAACGAACGGCCATACGGACTGGTACAGATCGCCCATAGTGATACTTTTCGGCACAACCCCTTTCATGTAAAACAGATTCAACCCGTACGGCGGCGTCAGGAAGGCCATCTGCATGTTGATGACGAAGAGCGTCCCGAACCAGATCGGATCGAATCCCAGTTCTTTTACGATGGGAAGATAGAGGGGAACAGTGAGGAACAGAATAGCCGTATCATCCAGAAACATACCCAAGATAAAGAAGCTCAACTGCATACATATGAGAATTCCCCATTTGCCGAAACCGAGTCCATAAAAAACATCCTGCACAAGTTGAGGTGCACCGAGTCCCGTATAGATGCTGCCGAAACAGACGGCGGCCAGGGCGATCCACATAACCATGGCTGTTACTTTGGCCGTCCGGTAAAGGCTTTCCTGCACCATTTCCCACGTCAGATTTCCCCGTATCGCCGCAGCGAGGATGGCGCCGATAGCGCCGATCACCGATGCTTCCGTTATAGTCGTAATACCTAAGAGAACACATCCCATAACGCTGCCGATAACGACAAACGGCAATATCAACCCTTTGAGTGACCGGAACTTTTCCTTTAGGGTCGCCCGTTCTCCCACCGGAATCGCCGGCGCGATCTCCGGTTGGAGAGCAGATCTGACTAAAATATAAATTGTATAAAGAACACACAGGAGCAAACCAGGGAGCACACCGCTGGCAAAAAGCATCCCCGCTGATTGCTGCGCAACAAAAGCATAAACAAGAAAGGGAATGCTGGGCGGGATCAGGAGCCCCAATGCACCCCCGGCCTGAATCGTCCCGGTCGCCAGTAGTTTCGAATATTTTTTCTTCAACATGGCAGGAAGTGCAATGAGTCCCATGGCAACCGTAGCGGCACCGCTCACGCCGACCATAGCGGCAAAGATCGCGCATACGAAGACGGTCCCCACGGCCATTCCCCCCCGTAATCCTCCCGCCCATTTATGCATGGCCTCGAAGAGATCGTCAGCAATGCCCGACTTCTGCATCATAAGTCCCATGAAGATGAATAGGGGTACAGCTGCCAGAAGAAATGTTAAGGAAAATCCATATGTCGGATATATGAGCATGGAAAGCCCACCGGGCCCCCAGAGATAATAAGCAAAGATAACGCCGACACTCCCGATAACGAACGTAACGGGCAACCCAGTGAGAAGCAGAATGACCATGGCGAGAAACATTAATGCGGTTATGGTTGTCATTTCCATGTCAAAAAATCTCCCCGTCGATTAACGATCTTCCCGTGAAAATCATGTAAAGATCCTTGATAAAATTGCTCGTTGCCTGCATGAGCATGAGAAAACCAGCCACAGGGAGGGCCGTTTTCAGCGGCCATATCGGGGGTGCCCAAACACTCGTCGAGTGTTCGAGAATTTTGATCGACCTCCAGGCAAACTGTCCGCCTTTGTAAATAAGAACCATGCAGAACATGGCGGCAAAGACAAAAGTAATCGCATTCAAGATTGCCTGTTTCCGGGGAGATAACTTCGCTATGACAATATCCATCCCGATGTGTTCCCGATATCGGAGTGTGTATGCTCCCAAAAGGAGGAAGTAGCCGCCGAAGAGAAACTGACCGGTTTCATATGCCCAGATGGTCGGCTTGTCGAAGAAGTAACGGGAAACAATTTCGATGGTGGCGGAGATGATGACCAGAACCATAAAATAGCTTACTGTCTTTCCAATAATCACCGAAGTTTTGTCCGTAAATTTTACAAACGCCTTCAAAGGGTTCATTATTACCTCGTGATCTTCAAAAATTTATTATGTGATCGCCGACAATCCTTCCGTCATTTCATTCACTGCGTCGTCCTTCTACAGGTTCGTTCGGTTATCCTACGTGAATGGCATCAAGTTAATCAAAGCAATATACCATCATTTAAGCACCGGGGTTCGTCTGGTGGTCCATATTAAAAACGTCAGGAAACCGGAAATCATCCGGAACAGATGATTTCCGGTTTCCTGTACGACGTTACGTGAAATAACTCATAAAATATCTTATTTGTATTGACCGTTATTGAATGTACCCAACTTCCTTCAGGTAATTCACCAGCATATCGATTCCCTGTTTGCAGTATTCATCTTTTTCCGCCTGCTCCTGCCACATTTCCTTGGCATAACCGGTTAGGGCATTGACTGTTGCATCGTCCATCTTGACGATTTTGAGACCGTTTTCCTTGATCATCTTTTCTCGGGATTTAAACTCTAGATCCCAGTTCATGGTTTGGATGTACAGATTTTCGTAATGGGTCGCCAACTCCAGGATCATCTGTAAATCTTTCGGCAATGACTTCCACTGCTTCATGCCGATAATAAGATTCTGGCCTGCAGTGTTGAGAGGCGGGGTCATGTAATAGGGAGCCACTTCCTGGAAGGACATGGCCGCGTTCGACATGGCACCACCATAGGTTACGCCATCCAGGGTTCCCGTTGAGATAGCCATATACACTTCTTCGGCGGGCATATAGACGGCAGCAACGCCAGCTTTACCCAAGAGCTTTCCCGTGTTCGGAACCGCCCTGAATTTCAGTTTTTTTAGGTCATCCAACGTTTTTACGGGTTTGTTGGCTTGAATGTACGTAAAGTCGACCATCTGCGGACCGAGATAATAGACACCGTGTTCCGCATAAGCTTTGCGGCATAGTTCAAGAAACCCTTTCTGATAGAAGAACGTGTTAACATCCGTCAGGGTTCTGAGTGAAAAGGGCATGCCCGCTTCGATATCGGCAAGGGGAATTTTGTTGGACCAGTACCCACCAGCGCCACCGGCGAGATCGATTGTCCCTTCCGCACAAGCGTCGAGCATCTGATCGGTGGGCACTAGCTGTCCACCTGCAAATGGCTGAATAATCAGCCTGCCGCCGCTCGCGTCTTTGCAGAAATCAATGAATGGCTGATACTGATACATCTGAGAAGGGCCAAAGAGAACTTGCATCCGAAGCTTGTAAACCTTCTGCTCGGCAGCGCATACGTCAACGGACGGAGCAACCAGCACTGCCGAAAAAACGAAAAATGCGGCAAGAAGAACAACCATTGAACTTAAAAATCTTTTCATAACCCACCTCCTGTTTTATAGTAATCTAACAAACGTTAGATTACTCATTTAAAAGCAATATTCATGGTTTGTCAAGAAAAATTTTTTATTAACTAAGAAATGATTATCAATAGTATATACGGGTAGTTCCGACAATATCGGAAAAGTTTGTATTTAAATCTAAAGAACCGGAGGTATTGCCAATGAATACAGAATTTGTTTTTTCATCAACTTCTTCAAGCAAATATCTTATCTGTCCAGTTTAATAATTTGTTTATATAAGCAGGTAAAATAAATTAAAAAATAACACAACCCATTAAGATGTCATCATTAATAATGGACAGTCTTGATACTGAGAAAATCTGTTGTCAACAAATAGAACTGTCCGGTTTTATAGTAAATGAATTGTCCGCTTTGTACTGCTCAGGAAAGCTGCGGAAGTCGTAGACTGGA
>CAZRUU010000055.1:0-7990 GCA_964603235.1 uncultured Syntrophaceae bacterium
AGATACCGCCACTACCCTGCCTGTTGGGCATAAGGACAAGGTACCGGCCGGGAAGTGAAATATGTGTTGTAAGCATCGCACCCTTGGATCCCTTTTCTTCTCTGACAACCTGAACGGGCAGTTTTGTCCCTATTAGCAACTTTCTGTTTTCACTGAAGTATTCAGCTCCTACATCACGCAGCGGCAGGAAACCGCTCTTGCCGGTACCATAATCCACAAAGGCCGCACGCAGTCCCTGCTGCACATTCTGCACAGTGCCATTATATATATTGCCGGTTGTCGGTTCCTTGACCGACATCCTTACATTGTATTCCACAAGATTGCCGTCTTCAACAATGGCCATTCTGCTTTCTTCTTCATCTATTGTATTTATAAGCATTTTTTTAGTCATAATAATCCTCTTTCTGTATATCCAGGTTCGTAGTGATAATTTACTCATCTACGAGAGCTGAATTTTCTACCTCAAATCTTTTATTTTTACTATTTTTCTTCCGTAAACATTTCAAAATACGTCCGGATCGCCCTTACCTTCTCTGACTATCTCAGGGATATCATTTGCAAGGCTCACAACCGTCGACAGTTCAGGAGGCAGAATACCCCCATCTATAACCAGGTCTATGCAGTGTCCAAGTTCTTCTTCTATTATGTATGGATCTGTTATTATCTCATCGTCACATGATTTTACCGTAGTGCTGATTATCGGACCCCCGAATTCCCTGACAAGAGAAAGACATATATCGTTATCCGGAATTCTTATGCCCACCTCTTTTCTCTTTGGCAACAGGATTTTAGGAACGAGCCTGGATGCCCCCAGTATAAAGGTATAGGGACCGGGCAGCAAACGTTTCATGATCTTATACGCATAGTTGGCCACCACAGCATAGTTGCTTATATCACCAAGATCGGCACAGATAAAGCTGAATGGCTGCTTCCTACTCCTCTTTTTTATCTCATATATCTTCTCGATACCCCGTTTATTAAACAGGTCACACCCCATTCCATAAGACGTATCTGTGGGAAAGATCACGATACCGCCGTCGTTCAACACCTGAACGGCCTTTTTTATAAACCGGAGCTGGGGGTTCTCAGAATTTATTTTAAGTAGCATAACCTTTATCCATTCTTCATCTTAAGCAGGGCCTTTGCCTCCGAGCTGCCCAGGATGAGTGAACTCAGGGCAAAGACAGCAAGTCCTACAACCATTGCAACTACCAGAAACAATAACCTTTCTCCGAAAACCCCTTCGCTGTTCCATCCAAGAGTGTGGATTACTGCCATTATCGACAGCCACATGACCCCGGATGCCAGCGTGGTCTTGAGCACAGATGTCCAGAAGCTCTTTTTAAGAAACCTCCCCACCTTTCTTCTCAGTATAACGGCGAGAAGGACAATATTGACCGCGGAGGCAATTGATGTGGCAAGCGCAAGTCCGCTATGTTTCATGGGAAACATCAGCATGATACTCATTATAACATTCACAAGAAGCGCCGCAACCGCAATCTTTACAGGAGTCCTGGTATCCTGCATGGCGTAAAACGCGGATACGACAACCCTTATACACGAGAAAGCCCACAGGCCAACTGCATAATAAAGCAGGGCCTGAGAAGTAAAAACCGTTGACGCGACATCGAACTCCCCACGCTGGAAAAGCACAGATATTATAGGTACGCGCAGGACAATCAGGGCAACCATTGCCGGTATAGTGACAAACAAGATCAACCTCAGGGAAAATGATATCGTATCCTTCAATTCTTCATAATTTCCCCCTGTCACCTGTTCTGAAAAGCTGGGGAGTGACGCTGTCCCCACCGCTATCGCGAACACGCCAAGGGGAAGCTGTACCACTCTGTCGGCATAGTACAAATACGACACACTACCTCCCAAGAGAAAAGATGCCAGGATGGTGTTTATAAATATACTAGCCTGATAGACAGCAGCGCCAAACACCGCCGGGAGCATCAAGGTTCCTATCCTTTTTATTCCCGGGTGTTTGAAATGAAAGTTCGGCCTCAACCTCACACCCACCTTGAGCAGAAACGGGAATTGCATGGCAAGTTGAAGGGATCCTCCCACTATAACACCCACAGCCAGAGATATTATCGGATTCCCAAAACAGTCCTTCAGGAGAAACGCGGCAGCTATCATGCAGATATTGAGAATTACCGGAGCGAGAGCAGGCGCCGCAAAGCGCCTAAAGGAATTGAGAATACCCATGCACAACGCGACAAGGGATATAAAAAATATATAGGGAAACATCAGACGGGTAAGGAATACGGTGAGCCCGTATTTATCCGGAATATCAGCAAACCCCGGTGCCATAATTCTGACGATCCAGGGAGAAAGCAATACACCCGTAACCGAGACCAGCACAAGAATAATGGAGAGGAGAGTAAAGGCGATTCCTGCAAATTCAAGGGCCTGCTTCTTCGACTTCTTCAGGTACCCGGTAAAAACCGGTATAAAAGCTATGGTGAGAGAACCTTCCGCAAACAGGCGCCGGAGAAGATTGGGAATTCTGAAAGCCACGAAGAAGGCATCGGTAGCCAGCCCGGCCCCGAAAAATCCCGCTATTACCATGTCCCGGATAAAACCGAACACTCTACTCAGCAGAGTCGCTAGCCCTATGACCCACGCCGCTTTAACTACGCGGGTGTTTTCTGTTTCTTTACGTGGAATCAAGGCTTATTCTTCCACCTTGCCCTCATTGATAACTGTTATGTAGCCGGCCTCGTTAAGAACCCTGCAAAGTTCATCGGTGTTATATGTACCAACTCTCACAAGAGTAGGGCGAACATTGCTGTCGTCTTTGTCTATTGTAGAGAGTATAGACACTATCCTCAACCCCATATCGTTTATGATATTTGCTACTTTTGCTATTTCACCTATATTACTTGAGAGTCTGAGTTCCACGCGGCGGGTCGGCGTATTATGTATCCCCATAAAATCAAGCAACACATCCAGGAGGTCACAGGTGGTAATCAGACCAACCAGCTCATCACCGATCACCACGGGCAGGCTGTTGACATGTTTATCATTTATCACCCTGGCCGCCATTTCAATCGTGGTTCCGGGCGTTACGGTAAATACCTCTTTGGTCATAACCGCTTCTGTCTTCATCTCTGAAAGGAGATAGTTAAGCTCGTGGACAGAAAGGGTATTTGCCGGAGACGGTGAATTGTCTCTGATGTCTCTGTCTGCAATAATGCCTATCAGTTTCTTCCCCTCCACCACGGGAATCTGATCAATATGATTCTCCTTTAAGAGATTTTTTACCTTGAGAATGCTTGTATCTCCGGTTACCGTTACAAGATCTCTAGTCATTCTCTTTCCTACAAACATAACATAACCTCCGGCATCACATTTTTAAGAAGCAGCACTTGCCAGCATCCTTGTCCTTTTCTTAAGCCTGTTTATCCTTTTCCTCAGACGGTTAACTCCCACCTTGTCTCCCTTTTTTTTCAGTTCCTCCTTTTTCTGTTTGAGCGCCTCCATTTTTTCTTTCAAAGACGATGCCGTCACCTCGGTTTTTTCGGGCACCTTTTCAGCTTTCTTTTCAGGTTTTTCTTTGACGGGCTCAGAAGAAACTTCTTTTCCCTCTGTCTCAGTGGATTCTTCGGGCGTCTCTGACGCCTTCTTTTCCGATACCTTTTCCACTGCTTCGGGAGAGACATCTTCCACTGTTTCCACAATCTCATCCTGTACAGCATTGATAGCGCTTATCAGATCAGCTTTTTTCATAGCGCTGAGACCCTCGATCTTCCCGGTATCTCGTGCAATCTCTTTCAGCTCTGCTACTGTGTGTTCTTCCAAAACCTTTTCATCCGTCATGCTACTCTTCTCCCTTCATGCCTGAATTATTATTGGATTTATAGCACAATGGGTCTCTTAAAATCAAATTTAATCATATGGTTAAAACCGGCTAAGGCAATCCGATCATATTGAGATTGCTATTATTATGAAAAAATGCATAAATCCCTCTCAAGTGATACGACTGGTCAAGAATCCGTAACCCACAACCTGTAACTCAAGAATGGCATTGTCTGATATAAAATCACTGGAAAAAAGGATACGCTCCGGCGTGAGAAAGGCGCTTTACCCGGACAGGCGCCTTATCACCGGAGAGCTACGCCTTATAAGCAACGCCAAACTGAAAGACGAAGATGGCGAAGAGACATTGGCGAAATTCCGCAAATTGGAAAAAAGACTGAGCGTATCTATAAAAAAGAGAGCTGCCCGCAAAAACCATCTGCCGAAAATCACCTACCCCGACTCCCTTCCCATAACAAAGAAAAAAGATGAAATCATAGAGGCCATAAAGAATCATCAGGTTGTCATCATTACCGGAGAGACCGGTTCCGGAAAGACCACACAGCTTCCGAAGATGTGCTTAGAGGCGGGACGCGGCGTAGACGGCATCATAGGATGCACCCAACCCCGGAGGATCGCGGCGGTAACAGTTGCCCGCAGGATTGCTGATGAGTTGAATGAAGACGAGGGAAAATCTGTCGGCTACAAGATACGCTTCAAAGACAGAACAAACAGGGATATCCACATCAAGCTGATGACCGATGGTGTCCTTCTCATGGAGACGCAGTCAGATAACTATCTGAACAGTTACGATACCCTGATTATTGACGAAGCGCATGAGAGAAGCACAAACATAGATTTCATTCTGGGTATTCTCAAAAGACTTCTGGGCAGGAGAAGTGATCTGAAGCTTATAATAACATCCGCGACCATAGACCCGGAGAAATTTTCAAAGGCGTTCGATAATGCACCCATAATAGAAGTATCGGGACGTATGTATCCCGTGGAGATCCGGTACCGGCCGATTGATTCGAAGGTGGGAGAAGACAGTGAAACATCTCATGTGGACGCGGCCGTCAGGGCGGTAGCTGAACTGAGCAAAGAAGAACCCGGGGATATCCTCATTTTCATGCCGACACAGCAGGACATCGTGGATACCTGCAGCATCCTCACCGCAGACAAAGATAGCAATTCAGCCGTGCTTCCCCTGTTCGGACGTCTGTCGTCTTCCGAGCAGCATCGCGTATTTGCGCGAACAAGGAAAAAAAAGATTGTTGTAGCTACCAATGTGGCCGAGACCTCCATTACCATACCCGGTATCCGCTATGTGATTGATACCGGCCTCGCAAGAATATCCGAATACAGCCCCGGCACTAGAACCAGGAAACTTCCCATAAAGGTCATATCAAAAAGCAATGCCATCCAGAGAACAGGCCGGTGTGGACGGGTGCAAGACGGAGTGTGCGTCCGTCTTTACACTGAAGAAGATTACGAGAAGCGCCCTTTCTTTACCACTCCGGAAATACTCCGTTCCAACCTGGCAGAGGTTATCCTGAGAATGATCGCCCTGGGAATGGGCAATATTTCTTCATTTCCCTTTATAGATTCGCCGTCTCCCGTGAATATCAGGGATGGATTCGCCCTGCTCCTGGAACTGGGCGCCACAAAATCAGAGGGCAAAAAAATCTTCCTGACAGGCAAAGGGATTGCCATGTCACGCCTGCCGATAGATCCCAGACTTTCACGCATGATCATAGATGCCCAAAAGTACGGGTGCATGGAGGAGGTGATTATTATAGCCTCAGCTCTGTCCATCCAGGATCCGAGAGAACGGCCCCTTGAAAAAGAACAGGAAGCCGACAGGATGCACAAACCCTTTATAAATCCCGCCTCCGACTTTATAACACTCCTGACTATCTGGAACAGGTATCATGATATTCGTAAAGAGTTGAAGACACAGAACCGGATGCGCAGATTCTGCAAAGAACATTTCCTGTCATACAGGCGAATGAGAGAATGGCGGGATGTATATGAACAGATATCAAATATCCTTAAAGAGGCAGGGTACAAAAAGACAAAGAAGACATTGCAGGGAGAACCCCTTTACGAAGGCATACACAAGGCCATTCTTGGCGGCTATATTTCAAGCATAGGCGTAAAGAAGGAAAAAAATATCTATATGATGGCAAAGGGGAAAGAGGTCATGATCTTTCCCGGTTCTGGGCTTTTCAACCGCGGGGGAGACTGGATAGTCTCGGCGGAAATAGTGGAAACATCGCGGATATTCGCCCGGATTAACGCAGTCATAAATCCCGAATGGCTGGAAGAAATCGGGGGTGATCTCTGCCGCCGAAACTATCTGGAACCACACTGGGAAAAAAACCGCGGTGAAGTTGTCGCGAGTGAGCAGGTAAAGCTCCACGGCCTGATCATAGTGCCGGGAAGACCCATTTCATACGGACGTATAGATCCCGTGGAATCCACCGGAATATTCATTCGAAGCGCCCTCGTAGAAGGTAACATCAGGATTCCCCTTCCCTTCTTAACACATAACCGGAATCTGATTGAAGAGGTGGCCGGTATGGAAGACAAAATACGCAGGAGAAATATCCTGGCAGACGAGGATGTTCTCACCGAATTCTACGAGAAACGCATCGGCATCGCCTACAATATCAGAACCCTGAAAAAACTTATAAAAGACAAGGGCACAGATGATTTTCTCCGTATGAGCAGAAATGATATCATGGAATATCATCCGGAAGAAAAACTATCCATGTACCCAGATGAAATCACATTAGGGAACAGTGTTTTGTCCTGTTCATACAGTTTCGATCCCGGGAAACAGAATGACGGAGTAACAGTACATGTCCCCTCCGATGTCGCTTCAACTCTCCCTTTGGAATCAGCGGACTGGCAGATTCCCGTCCTCCTCAGAGAAAAGATAACTGCTCTCATAAAGGGCCTGCCCAAGAAGTACAGAAAAAGCCTTATGCCCATCGATCAGACAGTGGATACTATAATACACAATATCGAAAACAGTGACGGCCCGCTCATCACATCCATGGCACAGTTCATACATGAAAAATTTAACATCAATATTCCGGTCTCGGCATGGCAGGTAAAAAGCATCCCGGATTATTTGAAGATGCGGTTTTTCATCGTGAACGAAAAGGGGGAGGAAATACGTTCCGGCCGTGATATCCGATCGCTGCAGGAAAACATTCCCGATGGCGGTGAATCCCCGGCACTGAAGGCGGCAAAGAAACAATGGGAGAAAGAGGAGATAACCTCTTGGGATTTTAAGGATCTTCCAGAAAACATCTTTCTAAAAGGTAAAGGTGGTAATGAGGGTCTGGCATACCCGGCGCTGGAGAGGGGGAAAGATGGCAGCATAAATATACGCCTTTTCAGAGATATGAAAAGGGCGGAGATGACACACAGGGAAGGCATAGCCGCGCTCTACGAGACACACTTCAGAAAAGATATGAAATTTCTAAAAAAGTGTCTCGCTCTGCCACAGGAGATAAAAAAGGGGGCAAATTATTGTGGGGGAGCTAAACAGATAGAAAATGCTCTATACCAAGAGACCATACGTACCCTCTTCGCACGAAATATAAGAAAACGAGAGGAATTCTTCGAATACGCGAAGTCGTCGGGTCGTAACATCCTCCCGGAAGGACAGAAACTATTGCAGAATGTTATACCAGTGGTAAAAATGCAAGAAGAAGTTAGAGAGATTCTTCACAGGCTGGAGATCGCAAATATTACTAACAAGTCCGCAAACGATTTCATCGCCGGCCTCAGAAAAGATGTCAACCGGTTGATGCCTAAAGATTTCGTGGAAATCTACGAAGGAGAAAGGTTGCCTGACATACCGCGGCATCTTCGCGGCATCATGATTCGAGCCGAAAGGGGCATAGCACACTTGGAAAAAGACGAGATCAAGGCCGGCAAACTCAGACCCTTTGACAATAAACTGGAAGAGATGCTGAAAGAAGCCGCATCTTCATCTGAAGAAAAGAAACGAGCCGTGGAAGAGTACGCGTGGATGGTGGAAGAGTACAGGATATCAGTCTTCGCGCCGGAAATAAAAGCCCGGGTCTCCGTATCTCCAAAGAAACTGAAAGAGAAGATAGCGGATATTGAAAGGCAATGGTGATCAAACGGTTCACGGTTACCGGTT
>CAZRUU010000056.1:0-7947 GCA_964603235.1 uncultured Syntrophaceae bacterium
ATATTTGCTCTGGGGGGATTTATCACGGTACGTCACCGTATTTGAGAATTGTTACAAGAAGTATCCGGCAACCAATTTGTTATTTATATATAAAAGTATGCAAATTTGTTGAAAAAAAAAGGAGGTGGAGTATGAAAAGGATTATGTTGTTAGGTTTGGTGCTTTCCATTTTTTTCTTGCTGTCAGGAGGGGTATATGCCGATTCAAAGGTGCCTGGTGTTACCGATGATGAGGTTATTATTGGTATGACATGTCCAATGTCCGGTCCGGCAGCATTATGGGTTTCCATGTACCTCGGGAATTCCGCATGGGCTAAGCACATTAATGCCCAGGGTGGTATCCATGGCAGGAAGATCAAGGTTATAGTCAAAGATGATGGCTATAATCCCAGTCGTGCCCTGGCCAATCTGATCGAGATGAAAGATGATGTGTTTGCCTTTGGCTGTATAATCGGGTCTGCAACCGCTAAGGCATCCAAGGATTTTCTGGTGGAGAGCAAGGTGCCGGCCGTGCATGTTCATGGCAATCCGCGGATCTGGGTGGACGTGCCCAAAGAGGGGATGAATCACCTGTTTATCGCCTATCCGGACTACGTCGATGAATCCGACGCTATCACCACGTTTGCAGTCAATGAGCTGGGCGTTAAGAAGATTGCGCTTTTCGGGCAGAATGATGATTGGGGCAAGGGGGCCAATGAAGGTATCGAGCGGGCTATGAAATCGCTAACCGGCAAGGCAGAATTTGTAGGTTTTGTCCCCTATGAACTGACCGACCGCGCTCTGGGCACACACGCTCTCAAACTCAGGGACACTGGTGCTGAGGCCGTTTTAATCTATGGTGCTCCAGTCCAGGCATCTCTTATTATCCGTGAGATGGCCAAAGTCGGATACAATCCGAAAATCTTTACCGCTAATCCGCTGGGTGATCCGCTTATGTACAAGATTACCGGGGAACTTTGGGAAGGCGCTTATCCGGCGGCTTCCGGAAATGTGGGTATGCCCGGAGTAGACGATAAAGCCAATGAAATAGTAGATATTCTTCTTAAATACGAACCGAAACTTAAAGGCCTGGAATTTCTGGGAATCACCGGGGCCTGTACTATGATGTATATCGCTGAAGGGCTTCAGCGGGCCGGCCGTGATCTGAACCGCGAATCATTTGTTAAAGCCGTGGCAAGCTTTGATGGATTCAGACCCCAAGGTATGGGAGCCCCTGTCACCTTCGGCAAGTACAGGCACGGGTTAAATTCAATCAGGATTTGTCATGCCGAAAATGGAAAACATATTCCCATTACCGATTTTATGGTATTCGAACCTCTGTTCTAATTCACTTACTATGGGTACTTGTGATGAGTAATACGTTGCTGACAATTTCTAACATAGCGATCCATTTCGGTGGCATTAAGGCTCTTGATGGCGTTAGCGTTGAGGTTAACAATCAGGAAATTCTTGCCATCATCGGCCCAAACGGCTCTGGTAAAACAACTCTTTTTAATTGTATTTCCGGTGTTTACAAACCTGACCGGGGCCAGATTCAATATCTGGGTGAGAGCCTTTTGGGGCTCTCACCCGATTTGATTGCCCAGAAAGGTATAGCGCGCACATTTCAAAATATCCGACTCTTCAACCACATGAGCGTGCTGGATAATCTAATGCTGGGCAGGCATGTTAAGTTCAAGAAAAACCCTGTATGTGCCTTCTTGCGTCTGCGAAAAGAGGAGTTGCTTCATCGCGAAAAAGTAGAAGAGATTGTTGAATTTCTTGACCTCCAAGCTTACCGTAAATCCCCCGTAAATGATTGTCCCTATGGTGTCCAGAAAAGAATCGAACTGGGGCGGGCGCTTGTAAGGGAACCCCGGCTTTTGTTGCTGGACGAGCCGGTTGCCGGCCTCACTACTGAAGAAAAGGGTAAGGTGGCATACCTGGTAAACGAGATACGGGGTAGATTCAAGTTGTCTATACTCTTGATTGAGCATGATCTTAAAATTGTATCCAGGCTTGCAGATCGGATGGTGGTGTTTAATTTTGGGCAAAAGTTGGCGGAAGGTTCCCCGGCCGAAGTTCAAAGTAATCCTGAGGTGATTCGGGCATATGTAGGTGAAGGCTGATGAGTTTATTAAAAATACAGAGTATTGAAACCCTATACTTCGATAGAATTTATGCTCTTCAGGGCCTTTCTCTGGAAATTCGTGAGAATGAGATATTTGCCATTCTCGGACCCAATGGCGCAGGAAAAACCACCCTGTTAAAAACGATTGCAGGCCTGCTCAAGGATCAACCAAAGAAAGGAACCATCGAGTTCGGCGGAAGCAAGATTAACGGGGTATCACCCGAACGAGTCGCATCGATGGGGATAGTTTATGTGCCTGAAGATAGGGGGCTTTTTCGAGAACTTTCCGTTAAGGAGAATTTGGATATCGGCTGCTGGGGACGAAAGGGTAAGGAAGTAATTGAGGATGTGGAATATGTATACTCACTCTTCCCTATCTTAAAGGAGAGACGCTCTCAGCAGGCAGAAACCCTTTCCGGGGGGGAACAGCAGATGCTGGCTATTGGCAGGGCATTGCTGCGCAGGCCTAAATTATTGATGTTGGATGAGCCCTCCCTTGGCCTGTCTCCCAAGGCTGCGCGCCACGTTTATGACACGCTCCGTGAGGTCAGCAAGCGGGATATGACCATTCTTCTGGTGGAACAGAATGCCAAATTGGCTCTTAATATTGCGAACTACGGGTATATCATGGAATCAGGTCGTATTGTCCTTGAGGGAACGTCAGTGGAATTAACGGAAAACGAAGATGTCCAAGAATTATATCTTGGTGTGGAAAAGGAGGGGAGCTCTGAAAAAGGAGCCCATTTCTACACGAAGCGCAGGAGATGGTAATGAGCACAAATAGAGAACCGCAAGTACTTCCTCATGCATTCTTTCAACAAGTTTCACATTTTGGTGATCGTATAGCGCTCAGACACAAGCAGTACGGAATCTGGAACAAGGTAACCTGGAGCGAGTATGGTGATCAGGTTTGGCTGGTGGCCGCCGGTCTTGTCGGTATGGGTCTGGAAGAAGATCAGACGGTTTGTATACTGGGCGATAACAGGCCCGAATGGCTGATCTGTCACCAGGCGACCATGGCCGCAGGTGGAAGGACGTGCGGCATCTATCCCACTTCGTCGTCAGATGAGATCAGATATATTATAAACCATAGTGAGGCCAGGATTCTTTTTGTCGAGAATGAGGAGCAGCTTGATAAAATTCTCGAGATACTCGACGAACTTGATCTTGATCAGATAATCGTCTGGGATACCAAGGGATTGTGGGGGTTCAGCCACCCGAAGGTCTTGCTGTTTGAGGAATATCTCATTAGGTCTCGTACCTTTCTGGATAAAAATCCACAGGAGCTGCAACAGCGGTATGATGCTATCTCGGTCGATGCTACGGCTATGATTATCTACACTTCCGGGACCACGGGAAGGCCGAAGGCAGCCATGTTAAGCCATGCAAATATTTCCAGTGTCGTCAAGTCGTCTCTTGAGATCACTCATATTTCAGAACAGGATGAGGTCGTTTCTTATCTGCCGCTGGCACATATATATGAAAATCTTGTTTCGGTTTTCTGCCCCATGTTTACTGGGGCAGGGGTAAATTTTGTGGAGAGCATGGGCACATTGGCCTATAATCTGCAGGAGGTGTCACCTACAATCTTCGGCAGTGTGCCCCGTATCTGGGAAAAATTCGCATCGAATATCAAGAACAAGATGGACGATTCCACATTCGTGAAGCGTATGGCGTACAACCTGAGTTTTCGAATCGGCGAGCGCTATGTTCGTGCCAAATCGACACCGTCGGGCCCTTCCGTGCTTCTTGCTGCGGTATATTGGATCGCCTACTGGACTGTGCTCTACCATTTGAAACGACAGCTTGGCTTTGAGCGCATAAGGTGGGCGTTGTGCTCTGCAGCCCCTGCATCTCAGGAGTTGTTCGAATTTTTTAATCTTGTCGGCATTCCGCTTAGGGATGGCTACGGACAAACGGAATCAACGGGAATAATAGCCCTGCAACGGCTCGAAAAAGAACCACGTTACGGGTACGTGGGAGAGGCCTTGCCGGGATTGGAAATGAAACTGTCTGATCAGGGCGAAATTATGGCTCGTGGCCCCGGAGTGTTCAGAGGTTATTTTAAGAATGAGGAACTTACCGAAGATGCTTTGCGGAACGGTTGGCTGCATACCGGGGACCTGGGGGTCATTGACGATGGCCACCTGAAAATTGTTGGCAGAATTAAAGATATTATGGTTACCTCGGGCGGGAAAAACGTCACCCCAGAATTCATTGAGAATAAATTGAAGTTTAGTAATTACGTACAGGATGCGATCATTATCGGGGATGGTCGTAACTATATTACAGCGCTCATCCTGATAGATGAAGAGAATGTAATGAAGTACGCTCAAGACGGCCGAATACCGTTTACTACATTTACCGATTTGACCCAGAACGAGGAAATCACCAAACTTATCCAAACTGAAGTCAACGATGTGAATGCAACCCTGGCTCGTGTCGAAACCATAAAGAAATTTGCGCTTATACCGAGACGCTTTTATTCGGAAGACGGAGATGTCACGCCGACATTGAAAATTAAGCGTAGTAATATTGCCAAAATGTATAAGGATCTCATTGATTCAATGTACCGTTAGCGTTTGATCGCGGCATTGTGCAGTTGGGTGGGGTGCTAAACCGTAAAGAGAGAGTGTGTGTGACCTATGGATCTTGTTGAGAGCTACAAAGACGATTTGAAACTTATTGATAAACCTTGGACGCGGGTGTGGGTGGGCGCCCTTGTGGTGGGGCTTTTTATTCTGCCTTGGTTTGCGAGTGATCACATTGTATTTGTGTCCACGCTGATTTTTATCTATGCCATTGGAATTCACGGACAGAACATCCTTATCGGATATACCGGACAGATTTCGCTGGGTCAGGCCGGATTCCTGGCCATTGGGGCTTATACATTCGCACATCTCATCAATGCGGGGGTTCCGATGGCGCTGTCCCTTCTGGGGGGCGGAGTGGCTTCGGCTATTGCAGGCATACTGGTGGGTTTCCCGTCATTGCGGCTGAAAGGGCCGTATCTTGCTATTGTCACCCTGGGCTTCGGCATAGCCGTGTACCAGCTTTTGATCAGTTTTGAGGTGCTTTCCGGCGGACGAATGGGAATGCTTGTGCCCAAGCTCCCAGCGGTTCTTGGCATGCCAAAATCATTTTCAATGTACTATCTTACGCTGATTCTATGCCTGGTTTTTACCATTTTAACCTATAATCTCATTTCTTCCTATATTGGACGAATCTTTGTAGCCATACGCGATAATGAAATTGCGGCAGAGGTGATGGGAGTCAATCTGTCCCGTTACAAACTTCTTTCTTTTGCGATTAGCTCATTTTACACCGGTATTCACGGGGCACTTTATGGGATGCTGCTTGGATTTCTTGATCCCCAGATGTTTTCGTTTCAGGAAACATTGAACGTTTTTGTCGCTGTGGTTATCGGAGGGCTTGCCTCATGCGAGGGGGCACTCTTCGGTGCTGTATTCATAATTCTTGTGCCGCAGATCCTTAGCGGGTTCAAAGCAATGATTCCGGTTATTTTCGGTACGACTATCTTGATAATAATGATTTTCGAGCCATTGGGACTTGCCGGAAGGTGGTTCAAGTTCAGACTTTACTGGAGAAACTGGCCGTTTCGCTAAAGAAGAAGGGATAGACGATGGGGAATTTTCTGCAATACACGATTTCGGGTTTATCGATGGGAAGTCTTTATGTCTTGGTCGCATTAGGGATCGTTATGATTTACCGTTCGACCAGAATATTAAATTTTGCCCATGGCGATATGGCTACAATGGGAACCTTTTTTATGTTTACGATGCTGCTTTGGGGATTTCCATTCCTTATTGCCTTTATCCTCAGTCTTATATTCGGAGGACTTTTGGCGGTGGTGTTTTATTTTGCCGTTATTGTTCCGGCTCAAAGAAGAGATGCTTCTATCTTGGGGCAGATAGCCTTGACTGTCGGGCTGAGCATGCTTTTTCAGGGCGCTATTCTGATGTTATGGGGGACGGAGTCCAAGGTCCTGGATTTTCCACTTTCTGATACCAAGATATGGCAGATTGGTTCTGTATATGTCAATGCATTGAGTTTGGGAACTCTGGCGGTCGGGCTGATTGGCAGTCTCATTTTTTACCTTTTAGTTCAGAAGACCAGAATAGGGCTGGCGATGCGGGCTACCTCTGAAAATCTTCCTGCCGCCCAGACTCTGGGCATCCCAACCAAGATGATATTGGCCACTTCATGGGGACTAGCGGCAGCACTGGGAGTCTTGGCCGGATTGTTTTTAGCCCCGGCACTGTTACTTGATCCCTTTTTCATGCTCGAACCGTTTCTCAAGGGATTTGCCGGTGCAATTCTGGGCGGTCTGTACAGTCTCCCCGGCGCAATTATCGGAGGGCTTATTATCGGAGTGGTTGAGAGCCTGACCGGTGGGTATGTTTCCATGGAATTCAAAAATACGGTTGCCTTTATTATAATTATTTTGGTGCTCCTGATAAAACCGGAAGGTCTTTTAGGGAAGGTGTTCAAGGAAAGGGTATAGATGGTTGAAACAGGGGAATCCTTTGTTGCGTGTACATTAATATACACCTTTAGTTTGTACGGGGTCCTTGATTAATGGTTTTGCTGTAAATACAGATGCTTTTCGCTTTGACTGTAAACTTCCCTCAATTATTAGAGATGAAATCCAGAGAGAATGGTACTGTGGAAACGAAGAGGATTTATATTGCTCAGCATTGTTTTATATACCGGGAATGGAAAAAAATAAAATTACGGTAAAGTGTTTGACAAATGATGGGGGTTAATATAAGTTAATGTTGTAAACAAATGGTAACCGTAGTGATTACCATAAAAAACGTTAAGGAGAGCTGATATGGATACTTCTTATTTATCTCTAGAAGGCAAAGTAGCATTAGTAACCGGAGGAAGTCGCGGGATCGGTAAGGCCATTGCTCTGGCATTGGCGGATGCGGGTGCGGATGTGGTTGTGGCAAGCCGCAAACTACCTGACTTGGAAAAGGTGGCCGATGAAATCCGCGGGATGGGGCGTAAGGCCTTGGCAGTGTCCGCGCATACCCGCAAGGCAGAGGAGATCCAGAATCTTGTGGATACCGTTATGAAGGAGTTTGGCCGTATCGACATATTGGTTAACAATGCCGCAACCAACCCCGGAATGGGTCTGCTCGTGGACATGGAAGAAAAGATGTATGATCAGATCATAAACACCAATCTCAAGGGATACACTCTTATGTGCATGCTCGTGGGCAAGGTCATGAAGGAGCAGGGCTCAGGTAACATTGTCAATATTTCCTCTGTGGGCGGGCAGTTCCCGGATGTAGGTCTCGGCCTGTACTGCATCTCCAAGGCAGGCATTGGCATGCTTACGCGATCAATGGCCAAGGAACTCGGCGAATACGGTATCCGTGTGAACGCTCTGGCGCCCGGTGTGGTGAAGACCCGATTTTCCCAGGCGTTGTGGACCAATGATGAACTCATGCAACAGGAGATGGTACATACACCTCTGCGCCGGATATCCGAACCCGAGGAGATGGGAAGAATCGTACTCTTCCTGGCATCTGAAGCGTCATCCTATATGACCGGTCAGATTCTGGTGGCGGATGGCGGTGGCTCGCTGTAAGTCTCGGCCAGATTATCAGTTTGCTGAAGTATACGGGTGATTTGTTGAAAATAAAAAACGCAAAATTAAAAAATATTGTTCAAGAAAAAGCTAAGGAGGTATCTTATTATGGCTGAAAAACATGATGTAGTGGTGATCGGGTCCGGCGTTGCCGGTTTAGGTACGGCATGCATACTGGCCAAGGATTTTAACCAGAAGGTGCTGGTTTTAGAGAAGGC
>CAZRUU010000057.1:0-7786 GCA_964603235.1 uncultured Syntrophaceae bacterium
AACAAGACAAAAAATTCTTGACAAAAAGCGCATGGTCACCTAAAGGTCTGCGCAGGAATTGTTGAGCGGGCGTAATTCAGGGGTAGAATGTCAGCTTCCCAAGCTGAATGTCGTGGGTTCGAATCCCATCGCCCGCTCCAATCTTTTTGGTTGCAAAAGAGTTCTTGCTGTGTTATCAGCATCTGAGAAGTGGGCTTTGCCCGCTTTTTTTATTTTTTATGGTGCAAAATGGATCATTCAAGTCGATCATATCGCGAAAAGATAATAGAGCTTGTTGAGCCGGTTGTTGAGTCCCAACAAGTCGGGATGGAACTTGTCGACGTCGAATGCCTCAGGGGGAAAACTCGCTGGATTGTCAGGATTTATATAGATAAAGCAGGGGGGATGGGCCTTGATGATTGCGCCACGATAAGCGGTGAGGTTGGTGATCTTCTTGATGTAAATGAGACCCCTCCAGGCTCTTACTCTCTTGAAATATCATCACCAGGCCTTGATCGTCCCATTGCGCGGGATAAAGATTTCATAAGGTATACGGGACACAAAGTCAGGATTCGCGTTGCCGAGAAAATAGAGGGAAAGAAAAACTTCAGTGGCAGGCTGGTGGAGTTTGTCGAGAAAGAAGGAGAAAAGATTGTTGTTATAAATGTGGAGGGGAAAGCTTATAATATACCGCGCATTATGATAGAAAAGACAAATCTTCAATACGAATTTTAGCTCGGAGGGTCAGTAGTATGTTGCCAGATCTTAAACGCCTCGTTGAACAGATGGGGAAGGAAAAGGGCATAGATAAGGAAATAATAATAGACGCGCTGGAAACAGCTGTTTTAACCGCTGCAAGGAAGAAGCTTGGATTGGATCTGGACCTTGAAGTGAATTACAATGAGGAATCGGGGGAAATAGAGTCCTTTCTTTTCAAGACAGTGGTGGAACATGTCCTGAATCCCGACACACAGATATCCCTGGAAGAAGCGCATGAAACCATGGATGAAGATGCGGAGCCGGGAGACAGCCTTGGGATAAAGATAGAAGTTGATACTTTTGGTAGAATTGCCGTTCAAACAGCCAAGCAGATTATAATCCAAAAAGTCAAGGATGCCGAGCGTAACAATGTTTATGAGGAATACAAAGACAGAAAGGGTGACCTTCTCAATGGCTTCGTGCAAAGATTTGAGGGAGGAAGCATAATCGTAAGTCTCGGCATGTCGGAGGGAGTCATTCCTCCTTCTGAGCAGATAAAGAGGGAATCGTTCAGAAGAGGGGAAAGAATAAGGGCATATATATATGACGTAAAAAGGGTATCAAAGGGCCCCCAGATACTGTTATCTAGAACACACCCCGGTTTTATTAGAACACTCTTTGAAATGGAGGTACCTGAAATATCAGAAGGTCTGATAGATATTGTCAATATAGCAAGGGAACCTGGAAACAGGACCAAGATTTCTGTAAAATCAGTGGACAAGGATATTGACCCGGTCGGAGCGTGTGTGGGAATGAGAGGATCGAGAGTGCAGGGTGTTGTGCAGGAACTTAGAGGAGAAAAGATAGATATTGTTCCCTGCTCCGATGATCCTGTGAGATATGTATGCAACGCCCTGTCTCCGGCCAAGGTTGACAGGGTGTACATGGATGAAGATTCAAGAACTATGGAGGTCATCGTGCCGGATGACCAGCTTTCTCTGGCTATTGGCAGGGCCGGTCAGAATGTCCGGCTGGCCGCCAAGCTTACCGGCTGGAGGATTGATGTCAAAAATGAGGCCGGTGTGGCGGAAGAGGAAAAAGAAGGATATGAGTCTCTCATGAAGATCACCGGAATTGGTGAGCGTACAGCCAATCTTCTCTATGAAGAGGGGTTTAAGGATGTCGCGATGGTGGCTTCCACAGAACCCGAGGCATTGAGTTCCATAAAGGGAATCAGCCAGAAGAAAGCCGCCACATGGATTGAAGAAGCAAAGAAAATTATTGATAATGAGAGCAGCGAAAGTTTGTCTGAAGACATTTAAAAACGGTTCTTGCGCTACCGGAGAGGCAATCAGGAGTTCTAATAATGTCCAAAATAAGAGTATACGAATTAGCGAAAGATCTCGGTATAGACAATAAAGATCTTATCGCGCGATTAGAGAAACTCGGAATAGCCGTCAAGGCCCATTCCAGTTCTCTTGAAGAGAGTGATGTTGAGAGAGTGCGAGAAGAGTTCTCGCTGGGCGAGAAGAATGCAATCGTAGAAAAAAGGGTCAAGAAAACGGTTATCAGGAGGAGAGCGATCCGCCAAGAAGTCCCGAAAACTGAGGAAGCTTCTGATGAACTTCAACCTGAAACAGTACCGGAAGAGGCAATAAAAGAAACAAAAGAAGAGTCGGCAGAGATCCTGGGAAAAGATACGCCGGCCGAGAAATCTGTCCCTGAAGAAAAAGGAATCGAGAAAAAAGGAGGGGCTGTAAAACCGGGAAGAAAACCTCATCAGGCAAAAATAATCCGTAAAGCCCCAAAAGTGGAGCCAAAGAAAATACCTCCGGAAAAAGAGAAACATCCCCAGCAGGAAAAGGAAGAGCCATCGCCTCCGAAAGACAAATTCACGCATAAGGCAAAAAAGCCTGTCAAGGTGGTTGTGGATAAAGAATGGCAATCTAAAAAAACCTTCGTCAAGCAACAACAATTCGATAAAAAAAGTAAGCGGATAAAAAGAAAGAGGGGTACAGAAAAATACCAAAACTGGAAAGAGGAAAAAATCGTAACTTCCGGGATGAAGGCAACTGAAATTACGACTCCCAAAGCGATAAAGAAAAGGATAAAAATAGAAGAAGCTATAAAAATAGGCGACCTCGCAAAGAAAATGGGTATCAAGGCGGGTGAATTGATCGGCAAGCTTGTTTCATTAGACATGATGGTTACGATCAATCAGTCAATAGATGTCGATGCCGCGACCCTCGTCGCCGGTGAATTTGGATATCAGGTGGAATCTGTAGGGGCAGAGTATGAAGATATCATGCACAGAGAGAAACCCCTGTCCAAAAACCTCAAGCCCAGAGCCCCCGTGGTAACTATTATGGGTCATGTTGATCATGGCAAGACATCTCTGCTGGATGTTATAAGGCAAACAAATGTTATAGATGGAGAGTCTGGAGGAATAACCCAGGCTATAGGGGCATACCACGCGCGTATAAACGAAAAAGATATTGTATTTCTTGATACGCCGGGGCATGAGGCCTTCACCGCAATGAGAGCGAGAGGGGCCCAGGTAACTGATATCGTGGTGCTTGTAGTTGCCGCTGATGATGGTGTTATGGACCAGACGATTGAGGCGATCAATCATTCCCGAGCCGCCGGTGTCTCCATGATAATAGCAGTTAATAAGATTGACAAGGCAAACGCTGATCCGGAAAGAATAAAACAGCAACTCTCGGAATTTGACCTTGTGCCCGAAGCATGGGGAGGGGATACCATATATGCTGAGGTTTCGGCGAAACAAAACAAAGGCATAGAGGAATTGATGGAATTGATTCTCCTTCAAGCGGACATTATGGAGCTCAAGGCCGATCCGGACAGGCTGGCACAGGGAGTTGTTATTGAGGCGAAGCTTGACAAGGGAAGAGGTCCTGTGGCTACTGTTATCGTTCAGGAAGGCACCCTGAAAGAGGGGGATGCTATTGTTTCCAGGATGGAGTATGGCAGGGTACGAGCCATGGTCAACGACAAGGGACGCCGGGTGAAAGAAGCGGGACCTTCAATGCCGGTTGAAGTTGTGGGTTTTTCCAGTGTGCCGCAGGCCGGCATAGATTTTGTGTGTGTGGAAGACGACAAGAAAGCCCGGACCATAGGTGAGCACTGGTTGAGGAAAGAGCGGGAAAAAGAGCTTTCCAGGACTTCAAAGATTACGCTTGAGCAACTGTATGAAAGGATTAAGGAGGGGGCCAAGGAACTGAATGTTGTTGTCAAAGCGGATGTTCAGGGATCGGTGGAGGCACTTTCGGAGGCTCTCCTCAAACTCAGCACAAACGATATAAAATTGAATCTGGTACATGGTTCCGCGGGTGCAATAACTGAAACAGACATCATGCTGGCTTCGGCGTCCGATGCGATAGTAATAGGATTCAAGGTCCGGCCTGACGCGAGGGTTTCGGAAATTATCGAAAGGGAAGGCGTTGACGTAAAGCTTTACGATGTCATATATGATGCCATTTCTGATGTAAGAGATGCTATGGAAGGGCTGCTTGATCCCATTTATGAAGAGGTCGTTCAGGGACGGGCGGAAGTTCTCCAGGTGTTCAAGGTGTCAAAGATCGGTACCATTGCGGGGAGTCGCATTACCGACGGTAAAATAACCAGAAATGCCAGATTGAGGCTGTTGAGAGACGGAGTGGTTATTCATGATGGTAGTTTCCTGTCACTCAAGAGATTTAAGGATGATGCAAAGGAAGTGCTCTCCGGTTTCGAATGCGGCATAGGAATAGAAAACTTTAATGATATCAAGGAGGGGGATATCATAGAGACATATACGAAAAAAGAAATCGCCAGGAAATTATAGGGAAAGATGGATTAGATGAGTTTCAAGAGGGCTGATAAAGTTGCCGATCTTATAAAGGCTGAGATTTCAGATATCCTGTTGAGGCAGATAAACGATCCGCCGGTAAGAGAAATAACGGTCACCGGGGTCAAGGTGACGGATGATCTCCGCCAGGCGAAGGTCTTTTTTGTCCGGATGGGAGAAAATGTCTGTAGTGAAGAGACAATAAAGGGACTGCACAGGGCTGCAGGTTTTCTGAGAAGGGAATTGGGGAAAAAATTGAGGCTTCGCCATGTTCCTGAAATAAAGTTTATGTTTGATGAATCATTCGAATATGGAGATCGGATTGAAAGGCTATTAGCGGAAATAAAAGAAAATGTTTAATGAAGTTATTGAAGTTATAAATTCCTGCTCCACCTTTCTCATAACCGCCCATGCAAGACCGGATGGGGATGCCTTGGGGTCTGAACTGGCCATATATCATGTGTTGCGTGGCATGGGAAAGGATGCTGTTGTTTATAACCAGGACAAAACACCAGCCGTGTACGAGTTTCTCCCCGGCTCAAAGAATATTATACATTCACTGGATTCTGTGAGCAGGTTTGATGCGGTTTTTGTTCTGGATTGCAGTGATATTGAAAGGGTCGGAGATGAAAAGGACAAGATAAGTTCTATAAAAAAGATTGTCAATATTGATCACCATGCATCCATTGGCACATTTTCGGAGATATTACTGGTTGATTCCACGGCGAGTTCCACGGGGGAGATAATCCACCGCCTTCTGAAAAATATGGGGGTCACGATAACCGAAGACATCGCCACGAATATATATACGGCTATTATGACGGATACCGGCAGTTTCCGCTATTCCAATACTGGAATCGACACCTTCAAGGCAGCTGCTGACCTGGTAGAAAAAGGGGCGGACTCCAGACATATAGCGCAAAACATTTATGAAACCAAACCCGTGGTTCAACTCCGGCTGATGGGAAGAGCTCTGGATACCCTGGAATTTTATGAAGGTGGAAAGGTGGGTTCCATTTATGTCACACAAGAGACACTCCGTAAGGAAGGCGCGCTGCCGGAGCATACAGAGGGTTTTGTGGATATAGTCCGCTCGATAGAGGGCGTTAAGATTGCCATATTTTATTATGAGGCTTCCAAAAACCGGTTTAAGATAAGCCTGCGATCGAAGGGGACGGTAGATGTGGAAAAAATTGCGGGCAGATTGGGAGGGGGAGGACACGTTAATGCCTCCGCCTGTAGGGTTGAAGGAGATATAAAAACAGCCAAGGGAAAAGTGCTCGGCGCGATAAGAACGGCGTGTAACAATTTATGAAAAGGAATTTGGTAAGATGAAGTTGATCCTGAAGATCCTGTTAATTCTACCAAATAAAGATACGAAGCTTGTGATATGAACGGAGTGTTGATCATTGACAAACCATCCGGCATGACGTCGTATGATATTATCCGCGATGTCAAAAGATTCTTAGGGACGAAAAAAGTCGGTCATGCGGGAACACTTGATCCACTGGCAACGGGTGTCCTCACCGTTTGTGTAAATGAAGCCACTAAACTCGCTCAGTTCTTTTCGAATGATGATAAGGACTATCGTGCTACGATGCTTCTTGGCGTCAGGACAGACACCCTTGATATAGAGGGTAAAATAATAGAACGCTGTGAACCCGTTCTCCAGGCAGAAGAGATAAAAGATGTGGTGGAAAGTTTTGCCGGCCGGATAGAACAGAGGGCCCCTAAATATTCTGCTATAAAGTTCAAGGGCAAACCTCTCTATAAATGGGCAAGACAGGGGGTTGACATTGAACCTCCCCTGAGAAAGGTTGAATTGTACGATATAAATGTGGAGGAGATAAAACTCCCCTATGTAACTTTTACAGTTTCCTGCTCTAAAGGCACTTATATTAGGTCGCTGTGCGCCGATATCGGGAACAGATTGGGATGCGGTGCCTGCCTGTCTGGTCTCAGGAGAACGAGAAGCGGCAGCTTCAATGAGGAAAACGCCATATCACTTGAAAATCTCGTTGACGTGGAAAAAGCCGGGGTCCTTGAAAGAAAACTTATTCCCATAGCAGACGCATTGCCCGACATCTGTAATATTGCTGTTGATCAGGATACAGCAGACAGGATAAGAAAAGGATATCAGCCCGACCAGGGCATCCTGAGAGATAAAAATATTCATTTGCCTGAGAGGGAAACTCTGGTAAAATTTGTTACGGAAGACAGAATGCTCATCGCTGTTGCAAAAATGCTTTTCTCTCCGGAGAAAGTTTCACTGCTGAGTGACAAAGAGCGAATAGTTAAAATTTTAAGAGTATTTAATTAAAAAACGGATATAAATGTATAAGGGAGGGTAAGTAACTGTGTTAACTGAAGAAAGAAAAAAAGAGATAATAACTGATTTTCAAACTCATGAGGGTGATACTGGGTCCCCGGAAGTTCAGGTTGCACTTCTGAGCGGTAGAATAGAATACCTGACAGAACACTTCAAAACCCACAAGAAGGATCATCATTCCCGTAGGGGACTTCTGAAGCTTGTCGGGCAGAGAAGAAGCATGCTCGATTATCTTAAGAAAAAAGATGTGGAAAGATACCGGGAGCTTATTAAGCGTCTTGGGCTGAGAAGGTAAATAAACAACTACTCAGGTCCTCAGGTTTAAGGTTTACAGTTCGCAGTTTGGAAACAGTAAAGATCCAGTGGATTAATGTTTGGAAAATGGCCTTCGTCTGTCGACACGCGGACAGACACAAATTGAAGCGAGAGGTGTACAGACACCGATAAAAGGCCAATTTTCCCGAAATAACCTTGACCCTTGAGTAAACTAAATAAAGGAGTAATAGTATGAGTGAAGTATTTAAAACGACTTTTGCGGGTAGAGATATATCTGTAAAGACAAACTACCTTGCTGGTCAGGCGGATGGGTCCGCCTTGGTTACATATGGAGATACAGTTGTTCTTGTAACGGCGGTATCACTTAAGACCAAGAGAGAGGGGCTGGATTTTCTGCCCCTGACCGTAGACTATCAGGAAAAGACCTTTGCCGCGGGCAAGATCCCCGGCGGATTTTTCAAGAGAGAGGGGCGTCTGAACGAGAAGGAAATCCTTACATCGAGAATTATTGACAGGTCCATACGTCCACTTTTCCCCGAGGGATATTTTTATGAAATCCAGGTAATCGCAACGGTGCTTTCAGTGGATAATGAAAATGACTCCGACGTAGCGGCCATGTTTGGAACCTCCGTGGCTCTTGGTATGTCCGACATACC
>CAZRUU010000058.1:0-7775 GCA_964603235.1 uncultured Syntrophaceae bacterium
TCGCGTATCCTGAATTTGTTGAGGGACGCCGGCGTCTGTGCGGAGGAAATGGGTTTTTGCGCGTATGCCGTAGGGGGGATTGTGCGCGACCTGTTCCTGCGGTGTGACAATCTCGATGTTGATGTGGTCATAGAGGGAGACGGTATTGCCTTTGCGTTCGTATTTTCTGTTGACCATAATGCGCGTCTCCTCACATACGAAAAATTTGGGACGGCAAATCTTGTGTTTCCCGATGGTTTCAAGATCGATGTGGCGACGGCAAGGACAGAGACCTATGAACGGCCTGCGGCACTTCCTCTTGTAATGCCCGGTTCCATAAGGGATGATATTTTCAGGAGGGATTTTTCCATAAACACACTTGCGGTCAACCTGAACCCCGACCGGTTTGGTGAATTGATTGATCTCTTCCACGCGAGGAATGATATAAAGAAGAGACTGATAAGGGTTCTGCATGAAAAGAGTTTTATTGATGATCCCACAAGAATATTTCGTGCGGTAAGATTTGAGAAGAGATTTGGTTTCAGGTTTGAGAGTACTACTGAAAAGCTTATCCAACATGCCATTTGCGAGGGTCTTATCGAGAGACTGTCGGGGCACAGGATTGCTTCGGAAATAAGGCTTATATTAAAGGAGAAAAACCCGCTGCTGCCTGTAAGGCGTCTTGACGAGCTTGGTATCCTTTCCGCTGTCGGTAGAAAAGGGGAAAAACACAAAGAGCTAAAAAGACTGTTGCGTAGGATAGATGAAATGAAACTGATGGTTTGACACGGGACATTCTTTTTTGTTATACAGCCGCTCTTAATAGTAGCGGTTCACGGTTATCAGTTTACGGTTGTCGGTTTACTGTTGACAGTTTTTCCAATAAACTATTCAATGCCTGGCTTTGCTGGATAGACGGCAAGCGATGCCCAACAATTAAAGCATTTTGAATATTGATTTCAATTCTATGGTTTTTTAACAGTGAACCGATAACTGTAAACTATAAACTGTTACTTTCTGAGGCAAAACGATGAAAAAACGAATCTTGAGTGGTATGCGTCCCACCGGGAGACTGCATCTGGGCAATCTTCACGGGGCCCTCGCAAACTGGGTGGATATCCAGAATAAGGACATATATGATTGTTTTTACTTTGTCGCCGACTGGCATGCGCTGACAAGTGACTATAAAGACACCGATCTTATAAAGGCAAATGCTCTGGATATGGTTGTGGACTGGCTGAGCGTGGGGTTGGATCCTGACAGAAGCACATTGTTTGTCCAGTCTGAAGTCAAAGAGCATGCCGAGCTGTTCCTGATACTCTCCATGATAACACCCCTCTCGTGGCTGGAGAGAAATCCCACATATAAAGAGATGAAGACAGAATTATCCGACAAGGATATCTCTACATTCGGTTTCCTCGGATATCCAGTTCTTCAGGCCGCGGACATAATAATGTACAAGGCCTATGGCGTACCCGTCGGGGTGGATCAGCTCCCGCATGTGGAACTCACGCGCGAGATAGCGAGGAGATTCAATTTTCTGTACAAAGATGTATTTCCCGTTCCCGAACCCCTGCTGACGGAAGTGCCCAAACTTCTCGGGATTGATGGAAGGAAGATGAGCAAATCGTATGATAATTCCATTTATCTTCGCGATCGGGGAGATGTGTTGAGGCAGAAGGTTTCTTCCATGTTTACCGATCCGCAGAGGATGCGGAAGAAAGATCCGGGGAGACCGGAGATCTGTAACGCCTTCGCGTTTCACCAGATATATTCGCCCTCTTCAGAGGTGGATGAGATATCGGATGGGTGCAAAAAGGCCGAAATCGGGTGTGTTGAATGCAAAAAGCGTCTCGCGCAGCGGATACTGGATAGTATGGCGCCCATACACGAGCGCCAGGATTATTACCTGAACCACATGGAAGATGTAAGGAGTATAATGGCAGATGGCGTCCAGGAGGCCTCGAAGATAGCGCGTCTCACCATGGAACAGGTAAGGGAAGCCGTGAAGATATGACGGCCGGGGCTTATGAAATCAAGCTGGATATATTTGAAGGTCCTCTCGATCTGCTGCTCTACCTGATCAGAAAGAACGAAGTCGATATATACGATATTCCCATTGCCCTCATAACCAGACAATATATGAAATATATCGACGAGATGAAGTCCCTCAACCTTGACCTTGCCGGGGAATATCTGGTGCTCGCCGCTACGTTGACACACATCAAATCGCGAATGCTTCTGCCCGTCAGCGAAGAAGATGAGGAAGAAGAGGATGTGGATCCGCGTGAAGAACTTGTTAAACAGCTTCTGGAGTATGAGGCGTTCAAGGAAGCGGCGCTGGGTCTGGACAGGATGAACATTCTTGGCCGGGATGTATTTGGCAGGGATCATGCGGGGGAAGAGATTGAGAAAGAGGAACAGTCTCTCAGGGAAATCGGGATATTTGAACTTGTCGAAGCCTTTCGGAGAATAAAACTCGATTTTGGTCAGAAAGATTTGATGGAGATAGATGTCGAAAAGATGTCCCTTTCCGACAGGATAAATGATATAGTGGATGAACTGGAAAGGAGGGGTGAACTTACCTTTACCGATCTACTGGAGGACGCTGGCAATCGCAGGAGGTTGATATATACCTTTCTGGCCATCCTGGAACTTATGAAACTTAGAATAATCAGAGCATACCAGGCGGTTCCGTACGGAACTATAAGGATATGCCTTGCGGGAAAATAAATGGGTAATCTGAAGGCTGTAATTGAGGCCCTTATCTTTGTTTCTGATACACCTGTAACATCCTCAAGGATAGAGGGGGTCTTGGAGGATGTGAAGGAAAAGGATATCTCTTCCGCAATCAATGATCTCATAAGGGAGTATGAAGAGAGAGATGGAGGCATATTTCTGATGGAGGTTGCCGGGGGATACCAGTTCAGGACTGGTGAAACGGTAGGATTATGGGTGCAGAAGCTGAAGGGGCAAAAGCCGGCAGCTTTAAGCCCGGCTGCCATGGAAACGCTTGCGGTGGTTGCTTACAGGCAGCCCGTCATGAGGTCTGAGATAGAGAAAGTGCGGGGTGTGGATATAAGTGGCACCCTGAGGGGATTGCTGGAGAAAAATCTTGTAAGAATAGTGGGGAGAAAAGATGTGCCGGGCAGACCTATGATCTATGGAACTACCAGGAAGTTTCTTGAGACATTTGGTCTCAAGACCCTTTCAGATCTGCCCACGCTCAGAGAATTCAGAGAGTTGGGGGAATAATACCTGTGGAAGAGCGCCTTCAGAAGGTAATAGCCAGGTACGGTATAGCGTCCCGGCGCACGGCGGAACAGATGATGCGGGACGGGCGGGTCAGTGTGAATGGCATGAAAATAACTCAACCGGGGATGAAAGTTGACGCCTCGCGCGATAAGATACGCGTTGACGGGGGGCTTATATCGGGGGATGCGGTAAGCCGGGTATATCTGATATTGAATAAACCGAAGGGATATGTTGTCACCCTGAAAGATCCGCAGAACAGGCCGATCGTCACCGATCTGTTAAAGGATGTTCCTGAGAGGATATTTCCTGTCGGGAGGCTTGATTACGATTCGGAAGGATTTCTCTTGATGACCAATGACGGCGACTTTTCACACATTATACAACATCCGGTATTCAAGGTACCAAAAACTTATATGGTAAAAGTCAGGGGTAACCTTACGAATAGTGATGTTGATGCCATAAGAAAGGGCGCCATGCTGGAGGATGGAACTTTTAACCCGATTTCTGTGACCATGGAAAAGAGCAACAGGAAAAGCTGCTGGTTAGAGTTGACAATACTCGAGGGGAGAAACAGAATAATAAGGAGGTTCTTCGACTCTATAGATCATCCTGTAGCGAGGCTGATAAGAACCTCCATTGGCTATATCGGTCTCGGAGAACTTGAGACCGGAGAATACAGGTATATGCATAAAAAAGAAGTAAAGAACCTGATTGAACTTTCGGGATCGCGTGATAAAAAGAAATTGATCTGAAAAACAATGAAAATTATCTTGACTTTAATAACAAAATAAATAATATCAGGGGGAAATTCTCTGCGGAAAGCTGTGCAGGGTTTTATAGAGATTATTTTGACGAGTTTACGGGAGGGTCTTATGAATAAATCGGAATTGGTAGATGCCTTGAGTAAGAGAGATGGGCTGACAGAAAAGCAGGCTGCGGATGTGGTGGGTCTGATCTTCAAAGGTTTCAGCGATCAGCTCAAAAATGGGGGCAGGATAGAGATAAGGGGATTCGGGAGTTTTGTCGTAAGAGACTACGGCTCATATACCGGGAGGAATCCCAAGACAGGCGGGACTATACATGTAGATTCTAAGAAGCTACCCTTCTTCAAGGTAGGTAAAGAGCTCAAGGAAAGAGTAAATTCCGGGAAATAAGTAGGGCGATATTTTTATCTCTTGTAAATAAATTCTGAAAATCGGGTCATAGGCTTGTATTGCAATCAGGAGGGGGCGTAGTCCCCCTCTTTTTCATTTTAAGGGCGAAGGTATCTTGTCTTTATCAGAAGGTGTTGGCATCTACATTTTTCAAGTTTTTTCCTCCCAGCATTGACGGCTTTGTAAATCCCGATTCATCGGGACTGCGTTCAGTATTAATTCTTTCTAAAACAGGTATTTCTTTTTATGTCCGCAAGAAAATTCCATATCCATACCTTTGGCTGTCAGATGAATGTCCATGACTCGGAACAAATGGCGCAGATTCTTAGTGATGCGGGATATGTTAAGACGGATGAAGCCGATAAGGCGGATATTATCATTGTCAACACCTGCAGCGTGAGGGAAAAGGCGGCCCAGAAAGCGTACAGTCGGCTTGGAAGATTAAAGAGGTTAAGAGAAAAGATGTCCGACCATGTTATCGTGGTGACCGGGTGTCTTGCCCAGGAACATGGAGTCGGATTCTTCAGGAGAGCTCCATATCTTGATCTTGTCCTTGGCACGCATAACATACACCGTCTCCCCGAGATGCTAGAGGAGGTTAGCAGTACCGGGTCCCAGGTTGTGGACACCTCTTTTCACAAATCGGTAAAATCTCTGGGCATCCGAACCCTGCCTCCTGATGGAAACGTGAGCGCCTACGTAACAATTATGCAGGGATGTAACAATTTCTGTTCCTACTGCATTGTGCCTTATGTAAGGGGAAGGGAAGAAAGCAGGGCTGGCGGAGACATACTTGACGAAATCAGGTTTCTCGCTGATAACGGCATCAGGGAGGTGACGCTCCTGGGGCAAAACGTCAATTCATACGGTAGCACACTTTCCGGAGACACCGATTTTCCTGCATTATTGAGAATGGTCAGTAAAATAGACGGGATAGACAGGATCCGCTTTACTACATCTCACCCGAAAGACCTTTCGGAGAGACTTGCCGGTTGTTTTGCTGATCTTGGTAACCTGTGTGAGCATATTCATTTGCCGGTGCAGTCCGGTTCCGATCATGTGTTGAAGAGAATGAAAAGAGGATACACTGTGGAGGAATATCTGAAGAAGATCAAAATGTTAAAGAGTATGTGTCCTAATATAAGTATAACTTCAGATATTATCGTCGGGTTTCCAGGAGAGAGGAACAGCGACTTTCAAAAAACTATTGACCTTATGAAAGAAGTAAGGTTTGATAACGTTTTTTCCTTTAAATATTCTGACAGGCGTGGCACAGCCTCAGAAGGATATGATGGAAAAGTTGAAGAAGAGGTTAAGAGCGAGAGGCTGCGTGTGCTTCAGGCAATTCAGGAAAGCCACAGTCTGGAAAAGAACAGAGGCCTTGAGGGGATTGTGGAAGATGTACTTATAGAGGGTGTCAGCAAAAATAATGACGCCGATATCGCCGGCAGGACGAGAGGCAATAAAATTGTGAATCTTGCGGGTGACACCGGCCTGACAGGAAGGACCGTGCGTGTGAGAATTGTACAGGCCCACACGTATTCTCTGAGAGGAGAAATGGTTTAGGGGGTAGAGATGCTTATAGAGGTAAAAGTGTTTGGTCTTGCCATGGATCCTATAACAAATACACCCATAGTGATATTGAAGGATCTGCAGGGGAAAAGGGCTATTCCCATATGGATAGGCCTTTTTGAGGCAAGCGCAATAGCTACACAGATGGAGGAAATAAATCTGGCGAGGCCGATGACGCATGACCTGATGAACCAGATATTAAAAGCTCTTGAAGTTAAGGTTTTGGAAATCGTTATTAATGACCTGAAAGACAACACCTTCTTTGCAATCATACGTATCCTGAAGGATGATGTTTCGATTATAGTTGACGCACGTCCTAGCGACGCAATTGCCCTCGCATTAAGAGCAGGAGCACCCATCTTTGTGGATGAAAAGGTTATTGAGAAATCAACAAGTATCGATTTTGGCAAAAAAACGGCTGACTTGAATAAATACACAGCGGAACAGTTAAAAGAATTCCTTGAAAATCTCTCTTCCGAAGATTTCGGAAAATATAAGATGTAGCTCCGACTCGTCGGAGGATGACTGAAGGGTATGTTCGAATGGAAGATGCCGTCAGAGATTTTGGTGTTCACATTGATGTTGAAAGAAATCTGTCTTATCATACAAAAAGGAACTATTTGTCGGACCTGAGACAGTTCAAAGAATTCCTTCTGAAAAACGGGGTGGACAAACCCGCCGATGTTGACCAGACGGTGATAAGAGCGTTTCTTGCGTCTCTCTACCGCGAGAGAATAAAAAAGACTACTGTGTCGAGAAAGGTGGCCAGTCTCAGGGCGTTCTTTAAATTTCTTCTTCGAGAGGGAAAGATCAGGTATAATCCCGCTCAGATGGTCCAGTCGCCGAAGGCAGACAAGTATTTGCCTTCTTTTCTTAATATAGACGAAGTATTCTCTCTTCTTGGAGTGGAATTCGAATCAAATTTATCAGGGCTGCGGGACAAAGCCATAATCGAATTCCTGTATTCAGCCGGTGTGCGTGTTGGTGAACTTACGGGTCTGAATGTAGCCGACGTCAATTTTTCGAACAGTCTGGTAAAGGTCAGGGGAAAGGGCAGGAAAGAGAGGATAGTTCCCGTTGGCGGTCCCGCACTATCGGTCTTGGGAGAGTATATCAGCAGCAGGCCAGGTGGAGGAAAAAACAAGGACGGGAGTTATGCCGGGTCACCTCTTTTTCTGAACAGGTCCGGTTCAAGGCTGACTTCCAGGAGTGTAAGAAGAATTATAGACAAGTATATAACGCTGAGCGGTATCGGCAGGAAGATAAGTCCTCACGTCCTCAGGCACACATTTGCGACCCATCTTATGGATGCCGGCGCCGATCTGAGAGTTATACAGGAACTGTTGGGGCATGAAAGCCTTTCCACCACACAGAAGTACACATCCGTCAGTGTGACAAGATTGATGGAGGTATATGACAGAAGCCACCCGAGGGCCGGAGGAGAACAAAAGTCATGAATAAGATGAGAGGAACAACCATAGTAGCAGTGAAGCACAAGGGAAAAGTTGCCGTCGGTGGTGACGGTCAGGTGACCCTTGATACGATAGCCCTGAAGCACAATGCCAGAAAAGTTCGGAGGTTGTATCATGACAAGGTAATCGTAGGGTTCGCAGGTGCAACGGCGGACGCGTTTACCCTTTTTGACAGGTTCGACCAGAAACTGGAACAGTATGGCGGCAATCTTTTGAGGGCCGCGGTTGAACTGACCAAGGACTGGAGAACAGACAGGGTTTTGCGACATCTTGAAGCCCTGATGATAGCAGTAAGTGACGTGGATTTTCTTATAATATCAGGTAATGGAGATGTGATAGAGTC
>CAZRUU010000059.1:0-7458 GCA_964603235.1 uncultured Syntrophaceae bacterium
GGACATGATATCTGTCCATGAGCTGGTCTCTTGATACCTTGGCTATTATGGAAGCGGCTGCTACGGAAACACTCAGGGAGTCTCCTCTGATAATTGTTTCCTGCTGGATGGGGATGTCGATATTATTTGTTCCGTCTATGAGGATATAATCCGGTTGGGGGGAGAGACTCAAAACGGCCGTTTTCATTGCAGCCAGTGTTGCCTGGAGAATGTTGATCTTGTCTATGGTAGAAGCTTCTATGGCGCCCAGACCAACGGAAATGGCGTCACTTCTTATTATTTTGTACAGGGTTTCTCTTTTCAGGGGAGTCAGTTTTTTCGAGTCTCTGATCTCCCCGTTTGTGTAACCTGAAGGGAATATTACCGCTGCCGCGAAAACAGGGCCTGCGAGAGGCCCCCTTCCGGCCTCATCGACGCCGGCGATCGCGTCAAAACCAAGCCAGCGGGCACGTAATTCAAACCCATACATTTCATCTTCTGCCAAGTTCCTTTATCCTTGCCTTCTTGCCCTTTAGTTCCCTCAGATAATACAACCTTGAACGTCTGACCCTGCCCCGCATTACTATCTCTATCTTGTCAATAATGGGGGAATGAAGGGGAAATGTTCTTTCGACCCCTATGCCCGAAGATATTTTCCTTACGGTGAAAGTGGCGCGGTTCTGACCCGCTCTCTTGCGTATAACGGATCCCTGAAAAACCTGGATCCTCTCTTTCTGGCCCTCTATAATCTTTACATGCACCTTCACGGTGTCACCCGGCTTGAATCCGGGAGTATCTGCTCTCATCTGTTCTTTTTCAAGTATGTCGAGAACATTCATAATTCAAAATCCTCCTCTAAAAAATCATATTTATATTTAGTTATTGTCCACACAATCTGTCCAGCATAACGGCTGCTGCCGACCGGACGGACAGGTGATTATAATCCGAGTTTCCTCTTATAGGTTCCACAAGGAAGTCAGCTTTCGCAACAACCTCTTCGGCTATTCCCCAACCTGTTCCAAAGACTATCAAAAAAGCCTCTCTGCTTACTGACATCTTTTCTTTCAGATCTTCACGGGTCAGCTGCTTTTTCCGGGATGAGGCGCTTGTAACCAACACATTGACCTTACCCCCGGTCTCCTGCGATATAGCCATTATTGTATCATCAAGAGTGTCCTTCAGTCTCACGATGTCGAAGGCCTTTTTTCTGGAAGGGTTATAAGTAGTGCCATATCCCTTCTGCCAGTGGAGCAAAATACGTTCAACAAACGCCTGTTGTTGTTCTATCGGCGTTATGATGTAAAAACCTTTCGCACCATAAGTTCTGGCGGTTCTTGATATATCGTGTATATCCATATTGGTTACCGCCGTTGTAACAATATCACCTCTTTTATTGTAAACGGGGTAGTGTAAGAGAGCAATATAAAGATTTTTACACAAGTTCAGGATCTCCTGCAAGCTCCTCGATCATCCTTTTGTCTTCTTCCGTAAGATCAGCTTGCTTCAGCATGTCAGGTCTTCTCTTCAGTGTTCTTTTAAGAGACTCTCTGCGCCTCCATTCGTCTATTTTCTTCTGGTGTCCAGAAAGCAGCACTTCAGGAACCTTCCATCCTTCACATTCTCTCGGTCTTGTATAGTGGGGACCTTCAAGTAGCCCGGTCGAAAAAGAATCGTACAACACCGATTCACTGTTTCCCACAAAACCCGGCACAAGGCGCGAAACAGCGTCCACAACAATCATTGCGGGCAACTCTCCACCGCTCAGGACATAATCACCTATCGATATTTCTCTATCAATAAGGTGCTCCCTGATTCGCTCGTCCATTCCCTCATAGTGCCCGCATATCAGGACAATTCTGGAATATTGAGAGAGTTCTTCCGCGATCTTCTGCTTAAATGTTTCTCCCTGCGGTGATAGGAGGATAATAAGTGTTTTGTCTCCGGCGGGAACAACTGCTTTCAGGGCACTTGCGACAGGTTCTACCTTCATCACCATTCCAGCACCCCCTCCGTAGGGAGCATCGTCGGTAGTTTTATGCTTGTCCCTGGTATAATCACGGATATTATGGAGGTTTACTTCAATCAAGCCATTTTCTATGGATCTTTTTATAAGACTGCTGCCGAGGGTGGATTGAAACATTTCCGGAAAGACGGACAAAATATCAAAAATAACCATTTTACAATCCTTCGGGCAGTTTCACAATCATAATGCCTTTTTCAATATCAATTTTCCTCACTACGTCATCGAACGACGGAATGAGAATTTCCTTTTCGCCGTCGCTGCAAACATAGATATCGTTACTTCCCGTCGGCAGAATAGTTGTTACCCGCCCCAGTTTCAGACCCTCTTCCGTAACAATGTCAAGTCCTATTATATCTTTCCAGTAATACTCGCCGTCAGGAAGATTTTCCGAAGGTACAAAGATATAGAGTCCTATCAGCTTGCCGGCTTCATCCAAGCTTTCCACGCCCCCAAGATCAACAGAAAAAGATCCCCGTTTAATGCCTATAACCCTGACATTAAAGAGAGATACGTGTTCACTATCTTTGCCTATGAAAGCATTTTCCAGTGTTTCAAGCGTTTCCGCCGATTCACAATATGAAAGAACCTTAAGTCGGCCTTTAAGGCCGCTGGTTTTAACGATTTTTCCTATCTCAAGCAGGTTGTTCACTTATTCTATGATCTCAAGGACTGCCCTCTTATGAAGCTTGGCTGATGCAGCGCTCAAGATGGTTCTCATCGCCTTTGCGGTTTTCCCCTGTTTTCCTATAACCTTTCCCAGGTCGTCCTTTGTAACTCTCAGTTCGATGACAGAAGTCTGTTCGCCGACAATCTCGGTGCACTCAACATCATCAGGATGATCCACTAAAGCCTGAGCCATATACTTGACCAAATCTTTCATCGCAACAACCTCCGCTGATTCTTAGAGTAAGTAAGATAAAGATCGTCCGTTTTTCTAACCCCGATAAACGGGATAAGTGCGTTAACGAAATTATTTTCTGCCAAGAAACGCAGAAAATAATTTCTAACTCACTAACCCTCTATCTGTGCTTCTTTCACCTTGGGTGCAATAAGCCCCTTCTTTTTAAGGAGACTTAATACCGTCTGAGTCGGTTGGGCTCCCTTCGACAACCAGTCCATCACCCGATCTTCCTTGATGTTTATCTCGGCCGGATCCTTCATTGGGTCGTAATTTCCAACGATTTCGATGAACCTCCCATCCCGTGGGGCCTCATTTTCAGCCACCACAATTCTATAGAAGGGTTTCTTTTTTGCGCCCATTCGTGTCAATCTTATTTTAACTGCCATTCCCCGGATTATTACCTCCTGATAATTATTTCTAGTTTAATTTTCGCTTCTAACATATATTTTATTTTATTTAAAGGGCAAATTACCCCTCGCCATGGATTTCATTCCCCCCTTTGTCAACTTCTTCATCATTTTCCGCATCTCTATGTAATTTTTGAGGACCTTGTTGACATCCTGCACGGTAGTGCCGCTCCCTTTGGCGATTCGTTTTCTCCTTTGTCCATTTATAATCTTATAGTTATTACGTTCCTTTTTTGTCATGGAATCAATTATGGCGGTTGTCTTTACCAGTTCGCTTTCATCCGGAGTCGCGTTCTTCAGGGCCTTTATCTTTCCAACTCCGGGCATCATTCCGAGGATGTCCTGAAGTGACCCCATTTTTCTTATCTGCGCCAGCTGTTTTTTCAGATCGTCCAGTGTAAATGAATCTTTTCTTATCCTTTTCTCCAGTTCTTTTGAGGCCTTTTCATCTATTGCCGTCTGGGCTTTTTCGACGAGGGTCAATATGTCGCCCATGCCGAGGATTCTGGATGCCATCCGTTCCGGGTGAAAAACTTCCAAGGCGTCGGTTTTTTCACCCATGCCGATGAACTTTACCGGTTTTCCTGTTACCTTTTTAAGTGACAATGCCGCTCCACCTCGCGCATCACCATCCATCTTTGTCAATACGATACCGTCTATACCTAACAGGCTGTCAAATTTTTCGGCCACCGAAACAGCATCCTGTCCTGTCATGGCATCGGCGACAAAGAGTATCTCGGACGGATTTATGGTGTCTTTTATTCTCTTCAATTCGTCCATTAACTCGTCGTCGACGTGCAACCTGCCCGCGGTGTCTATAATAAGAGTATCAAATCCGTTCGCTTTTGCGTCTTCAACGGCTTCGACGCAGATTTTTACCGGATCCTTTTGATCCTTTGAATCGAATACGTTAGCGTTAATATTTTCTCCAAGAATCTTCAGCTGCTCAATAGCTGCGGGTCTGTAGACGTCAGCGGAAACCAGAGAAACCCTACGGTTCTGCTTTGTCAGATGGCGGGTGAGTTTAGCAGCGGTTGTTGTCTTGCCGCATCCCTGAAGGCCGACAAGTATAACAGGAGCTGGAAACCGGTTGGCAAGGTTCAGATGAGAACTCTCTTTCCCCATTAATTCAACGAGTCTGTCGTGAACGATTTTGACTATTTGCTGGCCGGGACTTATACTGTCAAGTATTTCTTGGCCTATGGCTTGCTCACTGACATCCTCGATAAATTCCTTGGTCACTCTGAAATTGACGTCCGCCTCAAGAAGCGCCATGCGGATATCTTTCATGGCTGCTTTGACGTTTTCTTCGTTGAGGATGCCTCTTCCTCTGAGTTTCCTGAAAACATTATCCAGTTTTTCGGTTAAATTTTCAAACATGACAGTTTATTTTAGTCAGCAAGCATAAATAACTCATACACCTTGCTTGCCCTTTTGCTTGTTTTCTGTGTTGTGTCAAAGCTTACATAACTCGTTATGCGGGCTTCAACACGCCTTGAAAACAAACAAAATTACGGCGCAATCTGTATAACTTATTTCTTCTTGATTCCTTAATTCCCCCTGTTCTTTACAATAAGGCATTTGATGCTCCTTATCTTCTTTTCCACCAGGGATGCAACCCTCCTGGCATCATTATACGTGGCAAAGCCCACCAGCTTTACGCGGAACCATGTTCCTTTTGACTGCAGGTTGATATTGTCCACCCTTGGAGAATATCCCATATCAGATAATTTCGCCCTCAGGACTTCTGTTTTACCTTTGTCTTTGAAAGATGCTACTTGTACCATATACTGCCCACCGAGCTGTTTCTTCTCAGGTGTTTTATACTTCTCGGAGTAGGAAACCTTTTTGTCCGCGAAATTCTCCTTTACATCCTTACCGCTCCTCTTGAGTGTGTCATAAAAGGTAAATTTGATTTCATCTTCTTTTTTGTCTGTATCTGTCGCAGTGTCCCTGCTTTTTGTGATTCTTTCCTTTATGGTTCCGGGCATACTGGCTATTTTTTCCGGATAACTTTCAATGTTCTTTCCAACTATCACTCCACACACAAAGAAGAACAACAGAAGCAGGGCGATTGCCAGGGTGAAAAAGACCAGACCGAATCTGCCCAGCCTGAATTCAAAATCTCCGTTTTTCTGCGACATTGGTTTATCCTCGATTTTCACATACGTTCAGGCGCTGAAACCCCCAATAATCTGAGGGCATTTCTGATCACTGTACCAGTAGACTTGATTAGAAACAACCTTGCTTTTGTCAGCTCGAAGTTATCGGAAATAACTTTGTGCTTGTTGTAAAAGCTGTGAAAAACAGAGGCGAGATCGTTAATGTAATAGGGTATCCGATGCGGTTCGAGCGCCTTTGCGCTTCCTTCAATCATTTCCGTGAACGTGTCAATTAATTTGATAAGTTCGCGTTCTTCCGCAGTGGTCAGAAGGTCGGGTTTGATTTCATCGTAGGCTGGAGTTCGGTATCCCTGTTCCGCGGCTAGCCTCATAATACTGGATATTCTGGCGTGAGCGTACTGCACGTAATAGACAGGATTATCGCTTGATTGCGCCTTTGCAAGTTCCAGGTCAAAATCAAGATGGCTGTTTGATCTTCTCATAAGAAAATTGTATCTGGCCGCATCCTTTCCCACCTCGTCGGTTACCTCTCTTATGGTTACAAATTCACCGGCCCTGGTAGACATGGGAACAGGAACACCGCTCCTGAGGAGATTTACCAGCTGGACCAAGACGATTTCAAGGTCTTCCCTTTTCCTGCCGAGGGCCTCAACAGCTGCATGCATTCTGGGTATATACCCGTGGTGATCCGCTCCCCATACATTTATAACCCTGTCAAAACCCCTTGAGTATTTATTCCGATGGTATGCGATATCGGCAGCAAAATAGGTGGGCTCGCCATTTTCCCTGACAACGACCCTGTCCTTTTCATCGCTGAAATCTGTCGTCTTGAACCACAGTGTATTATCTTCTTTATATATAAAACCTTTTCTCTGGAGATCCTGAAGAATTCTGGTTACGCCATCGTTCTTGTAGAGTTCCTTTTCACTGAAATAACAGTCGAATATTACGCCCAGGGTTTCAAGGTCTTCCTTTATCCCGACGAGGATGGAATCTGCCGCGTATTTTGTCAGAAAGGATGTTGCGCCTTCTTTGTCTGAGCGGAACCTGTCGCCGAATTTGTCATGTATTTCGTGAGCAAGTTCTGTGATGTACCGCCCCTGATAACAATTATCGGGGAACGAAATGTCTTCGCCCGTCAATTCCAGATACCTGTAGTAAACGGATTCTCCCAGAAGGTTCATCTGGTTTCCAGCATCATTTATGTAATATTCTCTGGATACTGAGAATCCCGATGCTTGCAGGATATTGGCAATAACATCACCTGTTACAGCGCCCCTGGCATGTCCTATATGAAGTGGACCCGTGGGATTGGCGCTTACGAATTCCACCTGAACCCTGATGCCTTTCCCGATATTGGATTCACCATACCGGTCTCCAAGGGTGTCCACCTCTTTCAGAAGGACGGCCCATACGTTGCTTTTGATAAAAAAGTTTATGAAGCCAGGCCCGGCTATCTCTATCTTGTCGAGTATCCCGTCGCTGTCGTTGATGTTTTCGACGATGCGTTCAGCTATCCTGCGGGGGGCTTCTCTCTGGCTCGACGCAAGTATCATGGCCACATTGGATGCATAGTCACCATGAGACCCCTCTCTCGGAAACTCTACTTTTATAAAGGAGGTGTCCGTTTCCTTTAATATTCTCTTTTCAAGGCAGGATTCAATCGATCCTTCGAGTAGTTTGGTTAATCTTTCTTTCATAGGGTCTCTCAAGCTTTCTTTCTGACGCAGAAAACGAAAAAGTTGGCCCAGAGGCCAACCTTTTTTCAATAGTTTTAAAATGACACGCTTCTATAAGTTTTTTATCCGTTTTGTCAACTCACTTTTTATCCCTTTTTTCTGTTTCATCAATGTCTTTATCCTTAATGGAAAGATCTCTTGTAAAATCGGGACAGTGAACCATTCCGTTGGAATCTGTGGAAACGGAGAACCTCTTTTTACAGGTGCCTCTCCACGCGCATATAGAACAGTATCTCTTTTCTGCACTCATGGGCTATGCCTCCCAGTTTTTCAATTTTCAATAACT
>CAZRUU010000060.1:0-2013 GCA_964603235.1 uncultured Syntrophaceae bacterium
CACAACACTCACAGAAATCGGACTCCACTATGATGAAGGCCCGGATATCGGAGGGGATTATGGTCCTTACATACAATCGCAACGAACGGACATCTATAAAAAATACACCCAACAGCTCCTGGATTCCGGAAACGCATACTATTGTTTCTGCTCGGAGGAACGGCTGAATAATCTGAGGGAAGAACAGCGGAAAAGAAAGAGACCGCCGATGTATGACGGCAAATGCAGGGACCTCTCGAAGGATGAGGTTGCATACAACCTGGCGCAGGGGATGCCCTTCGTCATACGGCTGAGATATCCTGAAGAAGGAAAAACCGTTTTCGACGATGTCGTGCGCAACAGGGTCGCTATTGACAATTCCATGGTTGACGACCAGGTTCTTATAAAATCTGATGGATTTCCCACCTACCATCTCGCAAGTGTGGTGGATGATCATCTTATGAAAATCACACATGTGATACGCGGCGAGGAATGGCTTTCCAGCGTTCCGAAACATATCTTTCTGTACGAATCTTTCGGATGGGAACTGCCTGTATTCGTTCATCTTCCACTGTTGCTTAATTCCGACAGGAGCAAGCTGAGCAAACGGCAGGGGGATGTATCTGTCGAAAGTTACATCCAAAAGGGATACCTCCCCGAGGTAATGCTGAATTTTATCGCACTTCTCGGGTGGCACTCGGCGGACGACAGGGAGATATATTCTCTCAGGGAACTGGAAGATGCATTCTCATTGGACAGGATTAACAAGGCCGGGGCCGTATTTGATATAGAGAAACTGAACTGGATGGGGGGACAGTACATAAGGAATCTTGATGTGGAATACATCGCCGATCAGTCGAGACATTTCTTTAAAGAAGCCGGCATGGATATAAGCGACAATGACAAATATCTGAAAGTAATCAACACTGCGCGTGATTATGTCTATTGTCTATCCGATATTGTGGAACACGCTAAGATGTTCTATGAAGAAATGATCTTCTCAGAAGAGGACAGGAAACTGATCGAAGAGGAAAACTCCCAAAAGATCTATTCTTGCTGGATCGAGGCGCTGGGTAAAAAGGCCAGGTGGGAACCCGAAGAGATATCCTCGCTGACGAAACAATCGATCGGCGAACTGGGCATAAAGGGGAAGAATTTCTATTTTCCAATCCGCCTCGCCCTTTTCGGAAACTGTCATGGCCCTGATATTCCGACGCTTATCGATATACTGGGAACGGGTGATTCCGTAAAAAGGCTGGAGGCCTGCCTGACCCGATAATACCTGCGCCAATTCCGGCAAGGCAAATAGAAGCTGCAGACCAGCTGTCTTCGTCGTTGATGCAACGAGACCTTTGAAAAAAGTCTCACAATTTATTTCTTCCCTCCAGACTCTTTATCGGAAGCACTGTCTTTCTTTTCTTCTTTATTTTTCTTTATGATCGAAAAGGCAACAACAATGATTACGACTCCGATCATAACGCTTATCCTGTCCCCGGACCAGAGGCCGTAAGCAAGATCCGCCATACCCAGAACCATGAAGAAGTTAAGAATGGATTGATTCATATTTGTCACATCTCTCCTGTATGCTTATCAGTCAAAAATATCATAGCTACTTAATGGAATTTTTCAGCTTTGTTTCTCTTAATAGTTAACTCGTACCTGTCAGTTCAGTACCCTGAAACTTTCCCCTTCATATCTTCAACATCAACCTTTATTATAGTAATACTGGAAACTTCACTCTCTGTAAAATCAAACACTCCTTCAGAATAATTCCCCATTATTATTTTAAGTGCCTCGCGTTTTAATTCCAGATCTCTAACAAATGAGGCCTTGCCAAATCCAACAACACTCCTGTATCTGAACCCCCATTTACACGGAATTTCCTAGGAAACAAGTTCCTGATCTACATCCATCTCGAAACATACATTCCAGTTATTTTCAAGGATCTCCAGTTTTCTGCCCTGCGAAGCGGAATGGAAATACAGCTTTCCGCCCTCATAGCCGAAACAGAGCGGGACGATATAGGGACGACCT
>CAZRUU010000060.1:2113-7288 GCA_964603235.1 uncultured Syntrophaceae bacterium
CCCTGTGTATGATCTCTTCAATATCTTTCACATTGCCTGTTTCTCTGTCCTTGCGTCTCATCACATTTTTTCCCACCAACAATAAATATTATTTCCCCTGCAGCAATTGTTTCTGCAGTAAACACCAATGTGAGCAAACACCCCCTTACCCGCCCTGAGATCTCCGGCGCCGGAAAAGATTTATATGGAATCAGCAAGAATTTTCTGAGTCCTTTAAACATTAGAAGGTCTTCTGGAAGAGCTTGTTCAACGATCGCTGAGTGTAAGTAATTCAGTTTTTTATAGCATTTTAGTATTATAGTCAAATCTGTTTTTTGATTGCAAATTCTACTGGAATAATATAGGAGCAGCCTTGTTGCTGGGAGACAATATCTTAAGTACACTAAACAAGAAAAGAGGGATAGAATGGGTGAATTGTTCGGCACCGATGGAGTAAGGGGTGTAGCAAATGAATATCCGATGACATCGGAAATGGCATTAAACATAGGGAGGGCCACAGCTCATCTTTTTAAGAGAGTGGGGCATACTCCCACAATTATCATTGGAAAAGATACACGAATTTCCGGTTATATGATTGAGAACGCCCTCGTGTCAGGTATCTGCTCCATGGGAGTCAATGCAATACTGGTAGGCCCCATGCCGACACCGGGAATTGCCTTTTTGACTTCAAGCATGAGGGCTGATGCAGGTATTGTCATTTCCGCCTCCCACAATCCCTTTCAGGATAACGGTATTAAGATATTCTCAAATGACGGTTACAAATTACCCGACGAGAAAGAACTTGAGATTGAAAATTTGATCTTTTCAAACAATATGCATAAACTTCATCCCTCACCCCATGAGCTGGGCAAGGCATCTCGTATCGATGACGCGAAAGGACGATATATTGTCTTTTTGAAAAGCTCTTTCCCCAGGGAGTACACACTGGAAGGAACAAAAGTCGTGCTGGATTGCTCACACGGGGCTACCTATCGCGTGGCACCTAAAACATTTTTCGAATTAGGAGCTGATGTAACTTCAATCTTTGACGAACCCAGCGGGCAAAACATCAATGATAATTGCGGCTCTCAACATCCGGAGACGCTTGCCAGGGAGGTTGTAAAACAAAAGGCCGCCGTTGGTTTTGCCTTTGACGGTGATGGCGATCGTCTCATTGCCGTTGACGAAAAGGGAGGAGTGCTGACGGGAGATCAGATTATAGCCATCTGCGCCAAGGTCATGAAAGATGCAGGCACACTCACCAATAATCTGGTCGTCTGCACCGTCATGAGTAATATTGGTCTCAGTGTAGCGCTGAAAGAGCTCGGGATTGATCAGGCAGTTACTCAGGTCGGAGACCGGTACGTCCTCGAAGAGATGCGGGCCAGCGGAGCCGCTATCGGTGGCGAAGATTCGGGACATGTGATCTATCTGCAGCACCACACAACAGGGGATGGCATTATTACCGCACTCCAGGTAATGGCAGCAATGATGAAGGAGCAGAAACCCCTGTCTGAACTGGCCAAAATCATGACGGTATTCCCTCAAAAACTGATCAACATTGATGTTAAGTCAAAACCCGAAATATCCACGATACCGGAAATTTCCAGGGCCATTGAGACCGTAGAAAAAGAACTGGGTGACAAAGGGAGGGTTCTCGTTAGATACTCGGGAACCCAGAACATGTGTCGTGTCATGGTAGAAGGACCGACCGATGAAAAAGTGGAAAAGTACTGTAAACAGGTTGCCGACGTCGTTAAGGAAAAACTGGGGTAACGGCAAAAGCTTCGGGTTTCGAGTTTCGAGTTTTTGGTTTAAAGCAGACATTAAGGAGGAGTAGATTAATGCCTTTTAAAGTTATCATAACCAGCGATTTTGATCAGATGAGTGAAGTTGCCGCTAAAATTGTTATCGACAACATTAAAAATACTCTGGACATGAAGGACAAATTCATCCTTGGTTTAGCAACCGGTAACACACCGATCGGCCTTTACAAACATTTAGCCGCAGCCGCCAATGAGGGCGAGTTTGACTCCTCGAAGATCGAAAGTTTCAATCTTGATGAATATGTTGGTTTACCCGGCGAAAACGCTCAGCAAAGGGCTCTTCACCCGGAAAGCTACAGCTTCTTCATGATTCAGGAACTATTCGGATTAATTCAGAAAGCGTTTAAAGAAACAAGTGTTCCCTGGGGCACATTGATTGACCAGAAAAAACTCGAGGCAGAGCTTAGGGCTTATCCCAATGATTGGCAGGAGCAGGGTGTTGATAAAGGGAAGGCCATCGTTATCAAGAAAGATGCCCGGTCCGAATACCTCCGCTGGATTCGAAGCGGAATACTGGATGCTTATGGTGACAAGATCAGGCAAAAAGGAGGTATAGACCTGCATGTCGTGGGTGTTGGTGGAAGAGGCCATGTTGCCTTTCATGAATCGGGGATACCCTTTGAAAACAATGAAATGCTTCTCGTCAAACTTGATGACAATACCGTAGAAAACGCTGTTGGGGATGGCCATTTTGCAAGCAAGGAAGAAAGCCCCTGGTATGCTGTTTCCATGGGGGCTGCACTTGTCTATCAAGCGAAAACGGTTGTTCTACTCGCCAATGGAAATCGCAAATCCGAGTCAGTCGCTGCATCTCTTTTGAATGACCCCAATCCTTCGATTCCCATATCGTATGGTCAGATATTTGCCAAGGCCGGGGGAAACATGATTTACGTCATAGACAAAGCAGCAGCCAAGCATGTTCTGGAAAATGTAAACGATATAACCGGTAGGGGAATTGCGATTGAAGACATAAGCAAATAGAGTCAATATCGTCACATATAAAGCCCTCCTCTTAACTTTCCAATATCATTGATGATTCACGAATTATAACAATTAGCACACGCTATCCGGATGTAGAAACACCCGCTGTAATCCTTTTCAAAGTTTCATACTTTTCCATATTTTTACAGATACTGGCTCACCTTTGGCGTTACCCCATAAGCCTTAAAAAATTCGCGCATGTCATCTATAAAATCCAATGTTTTAAAAAAGTTGCCCCAGTGAATGTACGTTCTATAGGGCAAGTTACCCCCCCCATAAATTAATATGATTATTAAGCAGGCTCAAACTTTGCCGTGTATACTTTTTTGCAGATTTTTCATTGACAAGCGATTATTCAAGTGATAGTGACCGTAGGAAAGAGGTTGCCGATTGCCATATGAACACCATATTTCACAATAATGATGATATAGAGAAGAAAACCATTCTGATCTTGAAGATTCTAAACAGCGAACAGGGGCCGATGGGCTCTCGCCTTCTTTCAAGGTCTTTGCAGGATTACGGCATTTCATTAAGTGAAAGATCCGTCAGGTATCATCTGAAGTCTATGGATGAACGAGGGCTTACAAGGCTTATTGACAGACGTGACGGAAGGATAATAACAGAAAGGGGTGTTGAGGAGATTGGCAGCGCCAGGGTCCACGATAAAGTTGGTCTGGCAATTTCCAGAATAGAAAACCTCGCGTTCCGAACAACATTTGATCCGAAAAAGAGGAAAGGACTTCTTCCTGTCAACATATCTTTTATACCAAAAGAATATTTCAAAGATGCCCTGAATACCATGGCTCCGGCTTTTGATGCTGGCCTTTGCTCAAGCGAGCTTGTATCATCAGCCGAAGAGGGTGAAAAGCTCGGTGAAATCTTCGTTCCAGAAGGTAAGATAGGGTTCGCAACTGTCTGCAGCGTCGCAATAAACGGTGTTCTATTAAAAAATGGGATCCCCATAGATTCTAAATTCGGCGGAATTCTGCAAATAAAGGAAGAAACCCCTCTGCGCTTTGTAGAGCTCATTTATTATTCGGGATCTTCTCTCGATCCCTCAGAGGCTTTTATCTTGGGGAAAATGACATCGGTACTGCGGGCCGCTAAAGATGGTGAGGGGAAAATCCTCGCGAATTTCAGAGAAATACCGGCAATCAGCCGCGGCGTTGTTGATAAACTCGTTTTAAACCTCAAGAAGGCCGGGATTAAAGGGGTCCTATCCATTGGGGAAAGAAGCGAACCGATCTGCCAGATACCAGTGGATGTCAACAAAGTAGGAATCATCCTCGTTGGAGGATTAAATCCTGTAGCATGTGTCCAGGAGATGAATATTGAGATAGAGAATCACACCATGTCCACTGTAATGGATTATGCAAATCTCACTAATTTTTATGAATTGCTGAAAAACCGAAATGTTGGTTAAGCGTTACAGATCTTAGATTTAAAATACAAAAACAAGAAAAAGGAGTCAAACGTATGCAAGAATTTATTAACATGTGTGAATCCTGTAACCCAGGTGAGACGGAATTTTTACAGGCTGTCAGTGAGGTTGCCGAATCGGTTAAACCAGTATTGGATAAGCATCCTGAATATCGAAATGCAAAGATACTCGATCGTATGGTAGAACCGGAACGCGTTATAATGTTTAGAGTTCCATGGGTAGACGACAAGGGTGAAGTCCAGATTAACAGGGGTTATCGAGTCCAGGTAAACAGCGCCATAGGACCTTATAAAGGAGGCCTCCGCTTTCATCCCTCCGTGAATCTGAGTATCCTTAAATTTCTGGGTTTCGAGCAGGTTTTCAAAAATGCACTGACAACACTCCCCATGGGTGGTTCAAAGGGTGGTTCCAACTTCGACCCCAAGGGTAAGTCAGACAATGAAGTAATGCGCTTCTGTCATAGTTTCATGTCCGAACTGTTCAGACACATCGGACCGGATACGGATGTTCCTGCCGGCGATATCGGTGTCGGTGGTCGTGAGATTGGATACCTGTTCGGAATGTACAAAAAGTTAAAGAATGAGTTCACCGGCGTGCTGACCGGGAAAGGTCTCGAATGGGGTGGCAGTCTTATACGACCCGAGGCTACCGGTTATGGCTGCGTCTATTTCGCCTCCGAGATGCTTGGCACAAAAAATGAAAGTCTGGAAGGCAAGACATGCCTCGTATCAGGTTCGGGAAACGTTGCACAGTATACGGTAGAAAAGATAACCGAGCTGGGCGGAAAAGTTGTGACACTTTCCGATTCTTCGGGCTATATCTATGACGAGAGCGGCATCAGCCGCGAGAAGCTTGATTATGTCAAACATCTCAAGAATATAGCGCGCGGACGCATTAAGGAATATGCCCACGAATATCCGGAGGCAGTGTTTACGTCTGTTGATCCGC
>CAZRUU010000061.1:0-7170 GCA_964603235.1 uncultured Syntrophaceae bacterium
ACGGTCTTGCCGGTGCCGAATCCTCCCGGTATGGCTGCCTTTCCTCCCAATGCCAGGGGGAACAGATAGTCGATAATTCTTGTGCCGGTTACAAGGAGATCTTTGGGGTTGAATCTTTGCTTATATAGCCTGGGTTTTCTTGCCGGCCACTTTTGCATGAGGGTCAGCGGTTTCTTTGCTCCTTTGTGCTCCAACTGCGCGACGGTTTCTTCTATGGTGAACTCTCCTTCAGATATCTCCAGAATGGTTCCCTGTATTCCTATTGGCACCATTATCCTGTGTTCTATAAGGCCCGTTTCAGGAACAGTCCCGATGATATCACCTTCCTGTACCGTGTCGCCGGCTTTGACAGAGGGGGTGAAATGCCATTTCTTCTTCCGGTCAAGAGCATCCGTGCGTACCCCGCGCACGAGAAAATCGCCGATGTCATCCATCATTGTGACAAGCGACCGCTGTACCCCGTCATAGATATTTCCGACGAGTCCGGGTCCGAGTTCCACCATAAGGATTGCGCCTGTCCCGGTTACAGGTTCTCCAACTCTGAGACCGACGGTGTCCTCGTATACCTGGATGACCGCTTTATCTCTCTCAAGGCCGATGATTTCCCCTGTGAGTCTCTCATCACCCACATCGACAACCTCGTATACCTGAGATCCTCTCATATCTTCGGCGATTACAACGGGTCCCGAAATTTTCCAGATCTTACCCATGGATCATGCCTCACTTTGATATTTAAAGTAAATTCGAATGATTGTATCATTACCGCGCGCGGCGGTCTGCCTCTCCTTTTACAAGATCTTCCGACAGGCTGTTTAGCTGATTGTCAGCCTGCGCCCGGCAACATCAGATATCGACGTTGAAGCCGATAAGTTTCTTTGTGTATGCCTTGTAATACCCCTTTACATCCTGCTCTTTTGCCTTGAAACCGGAAGGAATTTCTATCACAATTGCTGACCGTTTCCGGCTCTCTCTTATGTGCTTCAGCGTTTCTGTCACGTGCCCTGTCCACTCTTCAGGTATCATTATTATTCCGACGGAACTGTCACCCGAAAGCTCCATCAGGGCCTCTTTGACCTTTTCATTAATGTCTTCTCCATCGTCGATTATCCGGTACTTCTCGACACCGGCAAGCCTCACCAGTGCTGCCTGATCCCTGTTTCCTATTATGGCTATGTCTATCTTCTCAGGTTTAGTCATGCCGCGATTACCAGTTCCCGTATTTCTTCTGCCGGTATCCCGTCTGCCAGCATCTTAAAGATCAGTCTCAAATTTCGTATCTCCAGTTCCTTGAGCATCAGATACCATAACATATTAGAAGTGGATAACACCCGGGGAGAGAGGAGATCTTTCAACAGCCCGAATCTGTGTCTTTCCGTTATTTTGTCTACAACCGTGATTCCCCCATCCTTTTCATAGCCTTTGGATACATCCTGTGACATCGTATGGTATTCTGTATTTTCCAATCTTCCTGTTATTTCCGTTATTTTCAGGGTGAGTAATTCTTTTATGGTGTTTTCCGAGAGCGCGCGGCCGCCGCTGAGCACCGGAGCACCTCCGGTATAAGCGCCTCCCAGAGATAGCCGGAAAATCGTCTGCAGGTTTGCCGAATCGATAATGCTTTCGAAAGCCTGTACAAGCAATTGTCCGTCGGTCATGTCTTTGAAGACTTTCAAAACCTTATGATGGTAGAGATTTTGCAGCCGAACTTCTCCTTCGGATACGGATTGCGGATCTTTTTCTTTGATATCCTCGATGACCCGGATGTAATCGCCAAGATTGCATTTCGCCAGGATTTCGTATAATTCGTCCATTTCCCGCGCGGCAGACATCTCTTCCAGGTATTCCCTGCTATGGATCATGCCCAGCGGCACCATGGAGGATGTTACTTCCTTTGATATCATCCTGAGTTTTATCCTGATATTCAGAACATCATACTTCTCGACATACAGGCTCACTATGCGCGACATTTCGAGGGGTATATTAAAACCCTCAAACCGTTTCAGGCATTCACCCATATAGAGCCACAAATACGTGTCGGCATCATCAAAGGTCTTGATCGGCTGATCCAGCAGATATCTGCCAATATCCGAATCACTGACGATTTCCAGGGCATCCTGCATGGTTTCGGACCTCCGCAGCAGTTCGTCTATATGCTCGGAGGTTACTCCTCGGGTCTCTTCACCTTTGAGATAGGCCGATATAAATGCATAACGTGCGTTTGTAAGATTCACTTTTCATCATCTCCGAAAAGGTCCCTGCCTATTCTTGGCAGGATTTTTGGCGTAAGCATCTCAAGTCTCATGTCGAATGTATTGTCAATGCTCACCATGCCGTCCATAGACTCCGCCATAACACCCCCCAGGCAGTCGAATTCGACGATTTCCGCTATCTGTTTTTTCAAGCTTTCATTTTCTTCCACAACCTTGCGGGCGACAACGATATCCTTCGGAGACACAAGGAGTCTGAGTTTGTTCTCCGTTTCAAAAGCCTGCACCGTTTCACCGATGAGATGGATGAGCACACTCTCATCCATTGCCTTCCCGGCCAGATCTTCTTTTACCCTTGCGATAATCTCATTGATGACGTCATCTTTTTCCTTGAGTATTCCCTGCCGCGCTTTGAGCGAGGATTGTGCCAGTATTCTCGATGCCTCGCGCCTGGCCTCTGATATGACCCGGTTTTTCTCTTCCTCGAACCGTTTTTTCTTTTGTTCTTTTCCGTTGGTTATCAGTTCCTCGGCTTTTACTCTGGCACTGGCTATGATTTCTTCAGCCTCTCCCTGTGCTTTTTCGAGGATAGCCGCTCTTATCTTGTCGGTTTCCATAATTGTCACCTTCGATTATCATTACATAAGCTTGAGTATGCTTAGCGTCATAACGGAGAAAACGAGTCCCAGAACTCCGATAAGTTCGACGAAGACGGCAAGCATCATGGCTGTGGTAAGAATTCCCCCCTTTGTTTTCGGTAGGAGGGCTATACCGGACGCACAGACTGATCCCTGGTAGGCCCCGGAGAAACATTCGGCCATGCCGCCGATGACGCCCACGGCCAGTACTCCGATACCGGCCCCTCCGGTAGCGGGTAGTCCCGGAAGTACGACAGTCAGGATCATAATCAGAATGATCAATCCGTAAAAACTCTGAGTCATAGGTAGAGAAGCAAGCACGATAACGTTTCTTAACTGGCCGGGTTCTTCAGATATCGTTGCGACCCCTGCCGATGCCGCCATTGCTATTCCTATCGCTGAACCGGCGAGTCCGCCTCCCAATGCGATAGCTCCTCCCAGCGTAGCCAATGCCTGTATTTCAGTCATGTTTTGCACCTCGCTTTATAATTTTGCCCCGACAATTACATATCTCTTTGGTCTGAGATGGAATGGGGCATATTTTTTTCCACCTCCTTCGTAGAATTTCAGGAGAAATTCAACGAAGCAGAGCCTGAGAGAGTGAATAAAAGCAGCCAAACAGCTAAGAAACAAATTCAATACATGGAAAACAGCAAAGAGAATAATACCGATAATAAGTCCGAGAGTTGTGCCGATAATACCCGGAATTAATCCTGAGAGGCCGGCGGAAATCCAGCTGGCCAGAAGGTTGAAAGCAGAAGCAAGATAAAACGTAGCGAGTCCGACTCCTGCCAGTCGCGAATATGACATAATATCACCGAGCAGCCCGGTCAGCTCAAATATCCAGAAAATTCCTCCCAGACCACCCATTTGCATAAATCCCGAGATAACAATCAAGATCAGACCAATCATCATAGGATAAGCCATAAACGCATATATTGAGGGACTGAGAGGGAGAAGCTCAACATGTAGCAGCATCTTGAAGATATAAGGTATTCCAAAGATTTCTATAATGAAGAGACCTGCCTTGCTGACAACTAATCCTTTGTTTCTTTCCCTTATTCCTCTTATGAGGGAAAGGATATGGGCTGTGTTCACGTGTACAAGGCCGATTACGAGCGAGATGATGATAAATACGATAGGGTCGGAGAGTTGCCTTTGCACCCACTTCGCGAGAGCAAGCTTTTGTAACTCGACGCCAAAATACATATTCAACAAATCACCAAGGTATGTTCCTGATAATATACCGAATATCAGCGCTACCGTGCCGCTTATGTACAGGACGTTTCTGAATAGACGGACTTCTTCGGTTGACGGATCATCAACGAACTTGTCGAGAACAAATCTTGCGAGGATTAACAGGCCTGCAGCGTAGACAACATCACAGAGCATGAGACCAAAAAAGAAGGCAAAGAAGTAAGCCACGCTTGGTGTCGGATCCCACCCGCCGTATTTAGGAAGACTGAAGAGATTGACGATTACCTCAAAGGGCTTGATGGCACGCGGGTTCTGCAGTCTTGTCGGGGGCTCATCCGAAGGTCCTGGCTTACTTGAGTCGACAAATACATTGTCCAGGGATTCATGTATCTGTGATATTAGAGAATCCGCTTTGTTCTGGGGAACCCAGCCTTCTATTAGCGAGACATAACGCGTTTCGCTTGTCTGCTCGATAGCGGACAGCATTTCATCTTCCAGGGCGACAGTTTCTCTGTATTGAGCAATCTGCTCCAGGTTTTCCGTGATAATCGTCTCTATCTCTTTTTCTAGCCCGGCGACCTCTTCCCCCTTTTTCCTTATTATATCATCCTTCTTCGCGATAAATTCTTTTAAGGTTAATTCCTCGTCAGGTATCTCAAGGGGAAACACTCCGAGATTTTTTGCCAGGGCTTCCACCATGTTTTGTTTGTTGGTCCTGACAATAGTATAGACTGCCGTTTCATCTTCTGAAGAGACAGTTATATGTTCAAGGATATGTTCGTGGGCCTTTTCCAGGAATGTCCTGCAGGTTTTCGTGGGAAATACGAACACTTTTGCAGACAGGTAATTCCCGGAATAGTTCAGATCTCTCAGTGGGAGGTTTATCTCATGCGCGAGGATATCCAGATGTCCGCTTATCCCTTCCACATTGGAGATCTCTGCTCCCAGCTTTGTCGAATCTTCCCGGAGACGTGCGCATTTTTCATGCAGCTTGCCGGTCTGGTGTAATATTGTATCCAGGGGTTGGGCTTCTACAGTTTCCTGTACAAGTACCCTGTGTTCTCCCTTAACGTAAGCCAGGATATCGCTGATATTCGCAGAGATTTTTCTTATAAGATTTTTTTTGTCTGTTATTCTTTTTCTGTCGGCGGAATCTAATTTGCGGGGTTCTTCTATGTGGAGGACGCCTGTTGCCTGCAAACGCTCCAAGGTCTTTGCGGAAGACTCTCTTGGGGTTACAACCCTGATCTTAAACATTGTTTCAGGAGTATTGATAAACAGTGGAATCATCTGATAGGATCCTCCGTTCAGAAAGAATTGTTTGCGAAGCCAAAAATGCAATTTCAGCAACACATCCAATTGCCGGCGAATTTCCAAGTTCTTTCATGGCAGGTTTGTTCTATTGTGTTGCGGCCGATTCCCTCCTTTTGCTGGTGAGTTGCAGTAATAATACATGTTCAATTCCAAGAAAAACCTTTTAGTTAATGTAAGAGAGAAGTATGGCGTATGTCAAGATATTTCTCGGTATGCATACGTCACCATAGTCTCGGAAATCTTTTCTGATTTGTGCGTGGTTTGATATTTATGGTAGGATAATATAATTGCTGTTATGGTTTGTCTGTAGTAGAAGGGCATTTCCGTAAGGTATTGCGGGAGCTAAGAAATATCGTGTCAGGGAGAAGAAACTTTGTCCGGGAAAAGAAACACAAAGCTTTATCAGCACCTCAAAAAGTGGCTGGAAAAGGCCGCCGTAGATTATAACATGATAAAGAAAGGTGACCGGGTACTAGTCGGCGTTTCGGGTGGCGTGGACAGCTTTGTGCTTCTTGACCTTCTCAATACCTCCATGGTGTTTCTTCCGCGGTTTTCGGTGTTGGCGGTTAATATAGACCTCGGTTTTGATGAGAAATACAGGGGATACACTGAACTGGAGAACTACCTGCGAAAAAACGGGCATGAGTATATAATGGAAAAAACCGATATAGGACCCCTGGCGCACAGCGATTATAACAAGAAGAATCCATGTTTTCTCTGCTCAAGGATGAGAAGAAAGAGGATGTTCGAGATAGCAAACGAAAACGGGTGCGAAAAGATAGCCTTAGCGCATCATAAGGACGATATCATAGAAACATTGCTTATTAACATGTTCTATGGCCGTGAGATAAGTACAATGATGCCTGATCAGTCTGTGTTCGGGGGTAAGTTTCATATTATCAGGCCTCTCGCGTATATAAAAGAAACACTGGTCAAAAAATATGCGAAGGAGAAAAATATTCCCGTTATTAAAGAAATGTGCCCGACAAGCAAGACATCGCGCAGACTGTATATAAAGGGACTCCTGGATGATATGGAGAAGGAAAATAAAGATGTGCGCGAGAATATCTTTAAATCAATGAGTCATGTGAAAATGGATTATCTCCCGGGTCACGAAGTGGATGATTGTGCTTTGCGTGTAATATCCGCGGAGAGATAAAAGAGTGACATAATGGCAAAAAAGAACACAACCGCTGAAAAAATTATATGCCAGAACAAACAAGCCCGGCGCAATTACTTTATAGATGACACCTATGAGGCGGGGATTGTTCTCGCAGGGACCGAGGTGAAGGCTCTCCGCGAAGGCAGGGGGAACATGAAGGACAGCTACGCGCAGGTGAAGAATGGAGAGGTTTTTGTCTATGATATGCACATAAGTGCCTATTCCCACGGCAACCGTTCCAACCATATTTCCCTGAGAATCCGCAAGCTGCTCCTGCACAAGCGAGAGATCAAGAAGCTCTACGGAAAGGCAAACGAGAAAGGCCTGACGCTCATTCCCCTGAAGATGTATTTCAAAAACGGAAAGGTGAAGCTGGAACTTGGCGTTGGAAAGGGCAAGAAGCTTTATGATAAGCGGGACGATATAAGAAAGAGAGACGATATGCGGAGTGTGGAGAGGGATATGAGCACTAAGAACAGAAACTGGTAACCGCTTTCCGCTTTCTTGACTTCAGGGGTGAAGATGTCTATACTAGGTACTCACAGTGCGATCTTTTAAATGGGGGCGTCACGGTTTCGACGGGGATAGGTGAAGCTAGTAGCAGCGTGCCGAGGTTCCTACAGGCCTCGTTAAACAGGTAGGAAAACATAAT
>CAZRUU010000062.1:0-7077 GCA_964603235.1 uncultured Syntrophaceae bacterium
TCAAATATCGGTGTGGCCAGGGGAACTCCCTTTTTCAATCTGCGAACAAATCTCCTGACTTCATCGTCAGTAGCTCCATCCACAAAATCATCGAATTCAGGGGAAGCATAGATTCCCTTGAGCTCTTTCTTCATCACATCCATGCCAACTCTTTCCGCAAGACCCTGAAGCTTATCACCCAGGCCCTTCGCCGCCCATCCGAGGTGCGTCTCAAGAATCTGGCCTACATTCATACGCGAAGGTACACCAAGGGGATTTAAGACGATATCAACAGGGGTTCCATCCTTAAAGAAAGGCATATCAGCCTCCGGAAGTATCCTCGACAACACGCCCTTGTTGCCATGCCTGCCCGCCATCTTGTCACCAACGGAGAGTTTTCTCTTTATGGCAATATACACCTTTACCAGTTTTATTACACCTGGTGGCAATTCATCGCCTGTCTTTACCCTTCCTATCTTCTCCGCAAAAAATGCTTCGACACCTTCTATCCTTTGCTCAAGCCCTGCCGATATGGCCCGTATTTTCTCTTCAGTCTTGTAATCATCCAACGTTATGTCCTTCCAGAATCTGAACGGAATAAACTCAAGAGACTCTGCGGTAATTGTTCCCGACTTTTTCAAAAAGGCTTTTTTCCCATTTGGATCAGCCAGCCTCGAAGCGGAAACTTTTCCTATGAGTAATTCGAAAATCTTTTTCTTTACACTATCGGTAATAATCCTGATCTCATCATCCCTGTCCTTGAAAAGATTGTCAATTTCTTCGTCTTCTATCAACTGAGATCTGCTGTCTTTCTCAGCACCCTTACGGGCAAATATCTTGGCATCTATAACAATTCCTTCTACACCGGGAGGGACTCTCAGAGATGTATCTCTTACATCGCCCGCTTTTTCTCCGAATATGGCACGAAGAAGTTTTTCCTCCGGTGATAACTGAGTTTCACCCTTGGGAGTAACCTTTCCCACAAGAATATCGCCCGCTTTTACCGAAACACCCATCCTGACAATACCGCTTTCATCCAGATTCCTAAGGGCATCTTCTCCCATGTTGGGGATATCTCTTGTAATCTCTTCCTTGCCCAGCTTTGTGTCTCTGGCTACTGTTTCAAATTCATCTATATGCACGGACGTATAAATGTCATCCTTTACAACCCTTTCGCTAATCAATATGGAATCTTCGTAATTGTATCCACCCCACGGCATGAAGGCCACCATAATATTCCTGCCCAGTGCCAGTTCACCGTTATCGGTAGCCGGACCATCAGCTATGATGTCTCCCTTTTTCACACTGCTACCCTTGTCTACAATAGGTTTATGGTTAGAACAGGTATTCTGGTTCGAACGTTGATACTTTATGAGACTATATATATCAACGCCAATATCGGACTCGTCTCCGTCTTTGGCGTCTCGCTTGATAACAATTCTCGCCGCATCAACATCTTCCACGGTACCTGATTCCCTTGCCACAATGACAGCACCGGAGTCTCTAGCGACAATTGCACCCATACCGGTTCCCACAAGAGGTGCCTCCGGTTTCAACAGTGGGACGGCCTGACGTTGCATATTAGAGCCCATCAGGGCCCGGTTTGCATCATCATGCTCCAGAAACGGGATAAGTCCGGTAGCAACCGAAACAAGCTGACTGGGAGAAACATCCATAAGGTTTATCTCCCTGGGATTTACGGTTAAGTAGTTACCGCTCTTTCTCACGGTGATCAGCTCTTCAACAAACCTGCCCTCTGAATCAAACGGTGTATTCGCCTGAGTGATAATATAATCTTCTTCTTCTGTCGCTGTAAGATATCGGATCTCATCAGAAACCCTTCCATCTTCCACAACCCTGTAAGGCGTTTCTATGAAACCAAAATCGTTCACCCTGGCATAGGCACTGAGGGATACAATCAGGCCGATATTAGGACCCTCCGGCGTTTCAACAGGACACACTCGGCCATAGTGGGTATTGTGCACATCCCTTACCTCAAACCCCGCCCTTTCACGGGTAAGGCCTCCGGGGCCAAGAGCCGACAACCTCCTCTTGTGAGTAATCTCAGAAAGAGGGTTAGTCTGGTCCATAAACTGAGACAACTGGCTGCTCCCGAAAAACTCATTTACGACAGCAGTAACGGGCTTGGCATTTATAAGATCATGCGGCATCATGGTCTCTATATCAAGAAGGCTCATCTTTTCCTTGATGGCACGTTCCATCCTCACCAGCCCAATTCTGTACTGATTTTCTATAAGTTCACCAACAGATCTTATCCTTCTGTTTCCAAGATGATCTATATCGTCAACATTGTATTCAGGCACACCATTCTTCAAATTTATGAGGTATTTCACAGCCTTCATGGCATCTTCCCTGCGAAGGACCGTCACATTTGAAGGTACATCCATGCGAAGCTTGTAATTCATCTTAACACGCCCGACATCAGACAGGTCATAACTGTTGTTATCGAAAAAGAGACTGTTAAAGAATTTTCGGGCAGTTTCAAACGAAGGGGGATTGCTTGGCCTTAATCTTCTATATATATCTACAATGGCCTCTTCTTCTGTCTCAATTTTATCCATGAGCAGGGTGTTCCTGATATAGGAATTCAGCCCTTCCTCATCAAGTTGAATGAATCTGACTTCAGTAATGTTCTTTTCACGCAACAACGCCACACCATCTTCGTCCAATTCATCATTGCACCTCAGAAGAACTTCGTCGGTCTCGGGATCCACCACGTCTGAAGCAAGGACTTTACCCACAAGGTAATTCTCGCTTAGATCCATCAGTTCCATCCCGGCATCCGCCATTTTTTTCAGGAAAGCTTTTGAAATCTTCCTTCCCTTCTTCAGGATTACCTCACCAGCCTGCTTGTCCTTAATGTCTTCAGGTATCCTCTCGCCAATAAGGCTGTCATCTGCCATCAGAGATACACGCTGGTTGTCATTCAGAATGACTTTTTCAATATTGTAGAAGTACTCTATCAATTCCTCGACAGAATATCCCATGGCTTTAAGAAGCACCGTGACCGGCATCTTCCTTCTTCTATCCACTCTGGCGTAGAGGATATCCTTCGGGTCAAACTCAAGATCAAGCCAGGATCCCCTTATGGGAATAACCCTTGCTGAATATATAAGCTTCCCGCTAGTATGAGTCTTCCCCTTGTCGTGATCAAAGAATATACCCGGCGATCGATGAAGCTGACTTACGATGACCCTCTCGGTACCATTGACATTAAAAGTGCCCTTATCGGTCATCAACGGAATTTCACCGAAGTATATTTCCTGTTCCTTTATATCTCTTATGAACTTTTGATCGTTGCCCCTACCATTGTCGAACACAATAAGCCTGACCACAACTTTCAGAGGAGCATTATAGGTCATGCTCTTTTGCGTGCATTCCCTGACATCATATCTGGGACCCTCTATCTTGTAGCTGACAAACTCCAGAGAACATTTTCCGCCAAAATCCATAATGGGAAAGACACTCTTAAAGGCTCCCTGGAGACCGAAACTCCCTCTGTTTTCAGGCTTCACATCGGCCTGGAGAAATTTCTCATAAGACTTTCTCTGAATTTCTATGAGATCAGGCATCTCAATTGTCTTCTTTATTCGGCCAAAACTTTTTCTATAAGTACCCATAGTAATCCTTATGCTGATTTACCCTTCATAAAATAGAGAAGCCAGAATAGAAAAAAATCTCTTTAATTTCTTTCTGATCTCTGGCTTCTGGACCCATAATCTTGAATCCCTTTTTAACTTTTAGCAATTACTTACGGCTTCTATTTAATTTCTACACTTCCGCCTACTGCTTCCAACTTGGCTTTTATCTCTTCAGCTTCGCCCTTCGAGACACCCTCTTTAACCGCTTTGGGAGCACCTTCAACCAAGTCCTTTGCCTCCTTAAGACCCAGCCCGGTTACAGCCCTGGCAACCTTGATGACCTGGATTTTCTGATCGCCGAATCCCGTGAGTATGACATCAAACTCAGTTTTTTCCTCTGCCGGAGCTGCAGCCTCCGGTCCTGCTGCTGAAGCAGCAGCCACTGGGGCTGCTGCGGAAACACCAAACTTTTCCTCCAGCTCCTTCACCAATTCCGACAGTTCAAGAACTGTCATATTCTCGATAAAACCTATGACTTCTTCTTTCGTAATTTTCTTTGCTGTTGCCATTTTTTGCTACATCCTTTCCTGTATGTTTAATTTTCTTCTTTCTTCATTCTGTGTGCCTCAAGAACTTGCACAAGTCCTCTGGGAACTCCGCCCAAAACAGTGACAAATTGGGTCTGCACTCCAACCAGGACAGAGAGGAATTTTCCAAGAAGGATGTCCCTGCTCGGTAACTTGGCCAGAGATCCTATCTGCTCCCTGCTCAAAAGCCTACCATCCAGCACACCTGCTTCGATCTCAAGCCTGTTATTCTTTTTGGCAAATTCAACAAGTATTCTGGTCGGCTCAACCACATCTCCAAAGTTCATCATGAGAGCTCTGGGACCACTGAGATGATCATCCAGTGGTGAAAACTCAGTATCCTTTAGAGCGATACTTAAAAGGTTGTTTTTTATCACTTTAAACTCGCTGTCCGCTTTCCGCAACTCATTCCTCAGGTCAGTAATGTCCTTGACCGTGATACCGCTGTAGTCCGCAAGAATAGCCAGTTTCACATCCTTAAGCTTTTTGTGAAGCTCGGCGACAACCTGTTCCTTAGCACTTCTATTCAATACATGGCCTCCTTTCAACACTTGAATTCCAAAACATCCTGCCGCCCGAAGACGATCAAGACTATCTGAAAGTCAGACCGCTATACAGGAAAATACACTAATTAAACTCCTACATAGTCTCGGCAGGCCGAATCCGTACTCGATTAAACATCTTGTACCTGCTGTCTCTGACTTCTTATCTGTTTTTTTACCCAGCCTTTAAAGTATTCCTAATGTCCAATGGATCTATTTTAACTCCCGGACCCATGGTAGTAGAAAGAGAAATGGCTTTCAGATATGTTCCTTTGCTGGATGCAGGTTTCAGCTTCATTATGGATTCTACCAATGTCAGGATATTTTCTATCAACTTCTTTGCTCCGAATGAGACCTTCCCCACAGGACTGTGAATAATTCCCGCTTTTTCCACCCTGAACTCAACTTTACCAGCTTTAAGTTCCTCAACCGCTTTTTTCACGTCAAATGTTACAGTCCCAACCTTGGGATTGGGCATCAAACCACGCGGTCCCAGAATCTTACCCAGCTTTCCAACACTGCCCATCATATCCGGGGTAGCAACAACCCTGTCAAACTCCAGCCACCCGCCTTTAATCTTTTCAACCAGGTCGTCCGAACCGGCAAGGTCCGCTCCGGCGTCAAGGGCCTCTTTTTCTTTGTCCCCTTTTGCGAAAACCAGCACTCTCACAACCCTGCCGAGTCCATTAGGAAGCACCACGCTTCCCCTTATCATTTGGTCCGCGTGCTTTGGATTTACGCCCAGTTTAATGGCAACATCAGCCGTTTCGTCAAATTTCGTCCTTGCAGTTGATACCGCAAGCTCCACGGCTTCCTCCAAAGAATAGCGTTTCCCAGCCTCTATCTTTTTTCTTGCTTCCAAGTATCCCTTACCGCTGTTAGACATCTCTATAAAACCCCGAAGTAGATTTATTTGGCAATCTCAATACCCATGGACCTTGCAGTCCCTTCTACAATAGCCATAGCTCCATTAATATCTACGGCATTCAAATCCTCATACTTCATTTCGGCGATCTCCCTTAGTTGTTTAGGGGTTACCGTCCCCACCTTTTCTCTTTTGGGATCTCCCGCGCCTTTTGCAATCTTTGCCATCTGTTTTAATAAAACGGATGTTGGAGGCGTTTTGGTAATAAAGGTAAATGATTTATCGGCATACACGGTTATCACAACCGGGATTATCATTCCTTCCTGATTCTGCGTAAGGGCATTATAGGCCTTGCAGAATTCCATTATATTAACCCCGTGCTGGCCCAGGGCGGGACCGATTGGCGGCGACGGCGTGGCTTTGCCGGCCTGAATCTGAAGCTTGATACTCGCTATAACCTTCTTAGCCATTAGACTCCCCTTTACTTACTTCCGTTTTTGAAATCTTCTTGCTGCTTCTCTAGTTTTGGACAACCTGTATGAAATCCAGTTCCACAGGTGTCGATCTGCCAAAAATACTCACGATAACTCTCATTTTCCCCTTTTCCGGCTTGACTTCATCAACAACCCCATCAAAATTCGTAAATGGACCATCCACAATTCTCACATGATCTCCAAGTTCAAACTCGAACTTTGGCTTGGGTTTTAATGTGCCCTCATCTATCTTGGTTTTCAGTAACTGGACAGATTCATCAGATATAGGCGACGGCCTGTCCCTCATTCCTATAAAACCAGTTACTTTGGGAGTGTCTTTCACTATGTGCCATGTGTCGTCGTTCAACTCCATATTTACAAGTATGTAGCCTGGGAAAAATTTTCTCTTCGAAGTCTTTCGCTCCCCCTTTTTGAGTTCGACCACATCCTCCTCCGGTATCAGTATGTCGGAAAAATAATCCTGCATACCAGAGGTGATCACCCTTTCCTCGAGAGAGCTCTTTACCCTGTTTTCAAAACCCGAGTATGTATGAACGACATACCAGCTGAAAGCCATATCTTTAACCCAAGACCAATCTTATTATTTTGGTAAGACCGAGATCCACTACACCTAGAAACAGGGATACGATCATAACCACAACTATCACAACAGAAGTCGAGGCAAGCGCCTCCTTCGGGGTTGGCCATGTCACCTTCTTCAGCTCAACCTTTGCCTCCCTCAAGAAGCGTTTTATCTTGCTTATCATCAACTTTATCTTTTCCATTAGACAAACCCGGCAAAAACATAATGGCAGGCCAGGAGGGATTCGAACCCCCAACACCCGGATTTGGAGTCCGGTGCTCTAGCCATTAGAGCTACTGGCCTGTTCGAAACGACATATTCCTATTTTGAGATTTCGGAAACTCACAAAAAAACATTCCCGACTCCTCAGACTCCTCACCACCAACAACACCAACAGACTCTACCATCCGGCATATCACAAACACAAACAGACCTTTTATTTTGTC
>CAZRUU010000063.1:0-7056 GCA_964603235.1 uncultured Syntrophaceae bacterium
AGATCATCTGATAAGAGAGGATCGATATGAAAAAAAGAATACTTATTTTTTCCGTTCTTTTGCCTTTTATGCTCCTTATATTTGCCGGTATTGTCTGTGCTGCCAATATTCAGGATGAAGCAATGGTCCCTGATCTTGAGATAAGATCCGTTTTCCACTCAGTAGATGTTTACGCGTATCCTGCTGAAGGAGGGAAGACAAAACAGATTAGCGGGAAGATGCTCTCAACGGCAAGGAGACGCATTCTTGAGGGGGCAAAAAAGCATCTTGATTCCAGAACAAAGATTGCCGGTATCAATCTTGAATATAAAATCATCAAAAATAAAGCAGGACATTTTGTTACCATTCTGAGCGTGAAGAATTATGATGTTGATGATAATGGTCGCCACCACGCTCGTATGCAGGGAGAGGTAAAATACCGGCTTGAGGGGAGTACATATGGTAACGACAGGCTGAGAGCTGTATTGATGAAACCTGCAGCGCCTCTCACAGTGGAGGTGTGGACGGATAAACGAAAATATAGCGAGGGAGAATGCGTAAAGATATTTTTTAAGGGAAACAGAAATTTCTACGGTAAAATAGTAAAAGTGGGTGTAAAGGGCAGGGTCCTTCAGCTGTTACCCAATAATTACAGGCAAATTTCTTTTTTTAAAAAGGGCAGGATTTATGCTATTCCGGATGAGGGAGACAGATTTAACCTTGAAGTTCAGTCTCCCTTTGGGGAGGAAAAGATCATTGTGTACGCGTCCGATCTACCTCTCAGTTTGAGAAATATGAAAACTGTGGCGGGTGGACTTTACACCTACAGGGGGAAAGAAAGTTCACTCGGTAAAAGTGTAAGGAAGAGCATTTCAATTCCCGAAGGTGGAACTGCAGAGTTCTGCGAGTCTGTCCGGAAGATAAAGAAGGTTTTCTGATAGTATATGGAGATACTCGCAAAGTTCGTATTGACATCTACCGATTTGGCTATATATTAGCGCTAAATTTGCCTAAGTGAATTTGAGAAATGTATTTCAGTCCATCAGAAAAAACTCTTGTAGGAAAAATGTTTCACCGTGCCGAGGAGCTGGCTGAAGGGTATTTTCGTCTTGGCAGAGGAGGGTTGAGATCTCAAAGGTATGAGGTAGAAACCTTGGCCCAACTCAAGGAGCACGAAGTAGACGGCAAGGCCTTTGCGCATCTATGCAGGTATCTTTATCAAAAAGATGGCGACGCTGACCATCCTGACAATTTCTATTTCTTCAAGATCTGTCTCCAGGATGATCGGATTCTTGCCGCGGTGAAAAGAAGCAGGCCGTTTGTTAAACTGGAGCCTCTTATGTTGTACATAGCTGCACATGAACTTGTGCATGTTATCCGGTTTAATAGCAGGGAAATTGATTTTGACGCTCCTCTGGCGGAAAAGATTAAGGAAGAAGAAAAGGTGCATTCGATTACCGTAAACATGCTTCAGTCGGTAGCTGATACAGACATTAATCTTGTGCTCGATTGTTTCAACAGCCGTTATCAGATAGGGGACATCTTCAATTAATGTCGAAGCGAAAAAGGCTGTTTAGGTACTAATTCACTGGTTATAGGGGACGTTATGCCAATTTATGAGTATAAGTGCAGGAAATGCAACAAGAAATTTGAAGTATTTCAGGGTATCTCAGATAATGAGGTTAAAACCTGCGAGTTTTGTGGAGGGCCGGTTAATAAATTGATATCCCTTTCCTCTTTTCATCTCAAGGGATCTGGCTGGTACGTAACGGATTATGGCGGAAAAAAACCATCCGCCAGTGAAACGCACCCATCGGAGGACAAGAATGATTCACCTTCCTCCCCGGCTGCAGGCGAAACGGCGGTTGCGTCGGATTCCAAGCCCTCCTCCGAAAAGGGTGAATGACAGAGGCATCAGCCTCTGTCTGACATATAGCCGTGTGTTCTCTCAGGATGGGACATGTCCTGATTGTGTGATAGTCTCCTGGTGCTCATCCTTCAGTAGATCCTCAACAGTCTTTACCGGATTGAAAGTTATCGAAGGTACTTCCACGAAGATGGTATTCCATCCCGCCATGGAGCCATTCCACAGCCCCGGTAGTTCCAGTATCTTAATGGGTTTTCCATTGTAGGATTTATCTGAAACAATGTAAGTTTCGTTGTCAACGTATTTCCCCATATCGAACTTTTCCCCCCGGTAATCTTTAATGCTGCATACCAGATCAACAGGGTTGAAATAAGTGGATGATTTCCAGATGGTCTTTTGTTCTTCCGATTTCGTGTCAATCTGTGCCTTCTCAACAATCTGCAATGATTGCTTCCCCCCTTTCCCCTCTACCCAGAAAGGACCTCCTCCGGGCTCCCCTTCGTTTCTTACCATACCGCACACTCGCAGGGGCCGATTCAGTATTTCGAAAATGAAATCTTTTTTCCCGCTATTCGAAAATCCCTCAAAATCTGAAGGCAGAATCGTGTAGAGCCTTTCACGGCAGAAGCCGGTTATCTCAGAAAGTTGTTTTGCGTCCGGTTCATTCTCGTTCAGAAAGCGCAGATAATGGAATATTTCTTCCCGCAGCTTAATAAGATATCCGCCAAGGATTTTCTTGTGCAGCACGGTTTCCGACTTTAATCTGTCTGGGACAATATTGTCGATATTTTTCACGAAAATGATATCTTCCTCAATGGTGCTCAGGTTTTTCAGGAGTGCTCCGTGTCCTCCGGGTCTGAACGCAAGTTTGCCTGTTTCATCCCGAAAGGGTTTGCCCTCCATGCCAATCGCTATGGTATTTGTGGATGGAAATTGTACGGAAAGAGAGATCTCGAACTGGACGTTATATTTGGTCTCATAGTATTTTCTTATGCTGGAGATATAATTTTCTACATCCGATTTGTACTCCTCGGAGATGGTGATATGTACCCTGCAGATGCGGTTTTTATCCTGCACATACATGGTGGCCTCAACCAGATGTTCTTCGAGAGATGTGCGATTGTGGTCTGAGTATGTATGAAACTTGAGGAGGGCCTTGGGCAGATGCGCGTAGTTTAACCCCTTTGCTGTGAGGATATATTCCAATATCTCGGAGATATCTCCTCGCAGGATGCTGCGAATGTTTCGACCTTCGCGTGAGATGATATTTGACAAATCATCGTAGAAGGCGAACCCGATAATTTTGTTTCTAAGGATCCCGGCATCTTCAGTATCATTGAAATCTTCCATTTCATAATAGTTGAACCAACTGCTAAACATGCGGCTGGCTGCCCCTGAGGCAGGCACGAATTTTGACATCTTTCCATCTGCAGCTGCTTGGTTATGTATGGAAATCAAAACCTTTCTGTCTGAGTTGGGGATAGCCACTATCCCGTCACCAATTGAAGATGGCCTGTCAAGCCTAAGGGGAATCATTTTACTGTGGAGAATCTTAAGCTGGGAAGACACCTCTTCCGCAGTCAAACCTTCCTTCCTGATTGTCTGCAAGTCACTTTCTGTGAATAGATTTTCTGACATTAGCAGCTCCGCGAGTGGCGTTTGTATTTGAATAAACAAAGATGCTATTATTTCATTATGCGAAGGCATGTGATAAAAGCAAGATGTTTTATCAGTCGTGTTAATTATGGTAACTATATATATCCGGTTCTCTCCAGTTCATGTTCGACAGATAAGATCTTCGAAACCGCTATCATTGTCCCGTTTAAACGGGACAATGATGCCTGAATAGTTACAACATTCTGCCAATATTGACGATATCGAAGGAGATTTCTTGAAAGACAACCACCAGGAACAAAAGAACACAAGTTCAAGGGTACAATGGCTGATATTTTTCAGGCTTGTGATAGCGTCATTCCTGTTTGGCATTGTGGCTATTATACAGTTCAAACTGCCGGATTCGCTGCCCATTATGTCCATTAATGCGATATATACTCTGGTGATAGTAACATATTTCCTCTCCGTTTTGTATGTCTTCTTATTGAAGTCGATAAAGAACCTCTCCATAAATGTATATATCCAGTGCCTTTTTGATATCATGCTGGTTACTTTCCTTGTGTATGCCACTGGAGGAATAGAGAGCGTTTATTCCACATTGTACCCTCTGATTATAATATATTCAGTCTTGTTTCTGGGGAAGAGGGGAGGTTTGTTTGTCGCTTCTGTGGTCGGCATTTTGTACGGGCTTCTTCTAGATCTTGAGTTCTACGGCACTATTCATCCGATTTATGACAAGATACACCAATACGACATTGAAGCGGGTTATGTCTTTCTGCGGATATGCATCCATATCGTATCATTTTATGTAGTGGCTCTGCTGGCGAGCTTTTTGGTCGGGATAGAAAAAAAGACAAAGGTGCTACTTTCGGAGAAGGAAAGCGCCTTTGACCAACTCGACATACTCCACAAGAGTATCATTGAATCCGTGGGTTCCGGTATCATGACGGTGGATCTTGGGGGCAGGATAAAAACCTTTAACCGGGCAGCTGAGTACATTGCCGGTATAACGTCTTACGCTGCTGTGGACAGGGGTGTTGACGATGTTTTCCCAGGTTTCTCCGGGGCGATTGACCAGATGAAAGAGGAAGAAGATATTTCATCGGCACGGCGTTTCGAAATTGTCTTACCTTTAAACGGAGAGGATACGACGCTGGGATTTTCGATATATCCCCTTATTGACCCGGAAGGGAATGACATAGGCAGGATATTCATATTTCAGGATCTTACATCTATCAAAGAGATGGAGCGGGAGATAGAGAAAAACAGAAAACTGGCGCTTATGGGTGAAATGTCGGCGGTTCTGGCGCATGAATTGAGGAGCCCCCTTGCATCGATCAGCGGGTCCATAAGGCTGTTGATGGAAGACCTCAAACTGGAAGGTTCAGACAGGAAGCTGATGGAAATCATTCTTAAAGGGAAAGATCAGTTGGAGAACCTGGTAAGGGATTTTCTGCTTTTTGCCCGGCCGGATACAGTTAATCGCTGCAAGTTAGATGCCGGGGTCATTATGGAAGAAGTGCTTGAGTCGGCGCGGTTCTCTCCCGGGTGGAATGAAAATGTTGCGGTTATAAAGAATCTGTGTGCTCAGCATGAGGTATACGCGAACCGTATAGAGATTTGTCAGGCTCTGTTGAATGTAGTGCTGAACGCATTTCAGGCGATGCCGGATGGAGGAACGCTGGAAATCGAAACAAGGCCGGGTGTTGATGAAAACAACCGTGAGATTCTCGTGATCTCCCTTAGTGACACTGGTTGTGGAATAGAAAAGAAACACATGAACAGGGTGCTCGAACCGTTCTACACAACAAAAGAAAAAGGCACGGGCCTGGGCCTCGCGATTGTAAACAGGATAGTTGAAAGCCATGGGGGCACGTTCAGGATTGAGAGCGAACCGAACAGGGGAACACGGTGCACCATTGCCCTGCCTGTTGCCGTGCAGGCGGGGGAATAAGATACAGATAGGAGGATTTCAATGGCCAGGATTCTTGTTGTCGATGATGATCAGGGAATGAGGGACTACCTCGAAATTATGCTATCCCGAGAGGGCTATGATGTTGATACCGCTCCCGGCGGTAAGGAGGCCTTGACCCTCTGCAGAAAACGTAAATTTGATCTCGTTATTACCGACCTGAAGATGTCCGGGATGAACGGGGTCGATCTGCTCAAGTCTTTGAAAGAGGTGTCTCCTGAGAGCATGACCATCCTGATTACGGGATATGCCTCGGGAGAGACGGCCGTCGCCGCGATGAAGGAGGGGGCGTATGATTACCTTGAAAAGAATTTTGAACCGGATGATCTGAGAAACCTGGTCAGTAGCGCTCTCAGCAAGAAGGGGGCCAGCGAAGAAGACGCCCAATTCATGAAGGATGTGAAGAGCTCACCCTCCTTTGGAAAGATGACGGGAAAGAGCAATGGGATGCTGAAGGTGTACTCCCTGATCAAGAAGATTTCGGAGACCGCCGCCAATGTCCTGATTCTGGGCGAGAGTGGTACGGGAAAGGAACTGGTCGCTCTGGCCATACACGAAAACAGCTCCCGGAAGGACGGTCCTTTTATTCCCATCAATTGTGGCGGGATACCTGAGAATCTCCTGGAGAGCGAACTGTTCGGGTACATGAAGGGTTCGTTTACCGGTGCGTATGCCGATAAGGCGGGGCTTTTTGAGATTGCCCACAGCGGGACGATTTTTCTTGACGAAATCGGCGAACTTTCTCCCTTCCTCCAGGTCAAGCTCCTCAGGGTGGTCCAGGAAAAGACCTTCAGGAGGGTGGGGGGATCGAGGGACATCAGCGTGGATGTGAGGATCATTTCCGCCACAAACCGGAATCTGGAGGAACGGGTCAAAAACGGTGATTTTCGCGAGGACTTGTTTTACCGCCTGAATGTCATACCCGTGAAGGTTCCTCCCCTGCGGGAGCGAAAAGAGGATATTCTCCTTCTGGTCGATCATTTTATAGAGAAATATTCCAGAGAATATAACAAGGAAATCAAAAAGATATCACCATACGCCATGGGCCTGCTCGTCAAGTATCCCTTCCCGGGAAATGTCAGGGAACTTGAGAATATCATAGAGAGAAGTGTCGCTCTCGAGACCACCAATATTATCCTGCCGGAAAATCTTGAGATAGCTGCGACAGGTGCAATGGGGCTGCCCTCAGGCAACGATATCGAGATACCCGAAGAGGGTATAGATCTCAATGAAGAAGTGGCGAGATTCGAAAGAAACCTTATGAATAAAGCACTTCGAAAGGCAGGTGGCTCAAAGACAAAGGCTGCGAAACTCCTCCACGTGAGTTTGGATTCTCTCAGATACAGGCTTGATAAGCCGGAAAGAGAACAGACAAGCTTAATGCACTCGTAAAACAGCCCCGATGAGTCAGAACTTACAAAGTCATCAAGATTGAGGACAACCTTTCCACGTGGTAGCTCCTGCCTTTCCCCTTCGGTTTTTTGTCACTACCAGAGCATAAGCGGACTTGATATTTTATTTTCAGTATGGTAAATAGGCAGGGTTACATATAATTTCGAATAACGTCAGGGGGGGTATTTTATCAATGGTTAACGAGGGTAACTTAACAACTGAACCAGAAAGG
>CAZRUU010000064.1:0-7051 GCA_964603235.1 uncultured Syntrophaceae bacterium
ATAAAAGCAACAGGGAAACGGCCGCAAGACTGAAGGGAAAGGGCATCGATGTACGTTTTGATTCTCCACACATCACTACTCACACGAAGGTAGCCGTGATCGACAGAAGGTATATATTCCTGGGAAGTCACAATTTGACAAACTCCGCGCTCAAGTATAATCATGAATTGTCTGTTTTTATTGATTCCCCATCAATTGCGATGGGAACACTAAAATATATCAACTCCCTGCACAAATGAAAATATTATGAAAAAACCACAAAAGATGCTATGCGCCCTGTGCGCCACGCTGATGCTGTTTGCCATCGGATGTGCCGGCGTGCCCATTCAAAGGGGAAGTCCCCGGATCGTCTTCGAAGGCATGTCTGAAGAGGTAATCCGAACATTTGACAGCGCCGATGAGGCTTTCAGAGAAAAACGTTTTGACAGGGCAATGGCCCTCTACAAAAGCATACTTGAACGCTTTCCATCAGGCAGAGCGGCATATTTGTCTCATCTGAAGCGGGGGAGGATATTCATCGCCCGCGAGGACTACACCAGGGCTATTGAGGAGCTGAATCTAATTCCCGGCGGATTTGAGGAAGACCCCATCCATGCAGAGGCCCGTTGCATGCTCGCGCTTTCTTATTTACGACTGGGCATGAATGAAACTTCGGAAGACATCTGCAAAAGACTCCTCAATAGAAAAGTCCCCTCTTACCTGAAACCGGAAATAGAATCACTGATGGGTGACAACCTTCTGGAATTAGGCAAAAACAGGGCGGCATTCGACTGGTATATGAAATCATTGAAGAGCAGACCGAGCACAAAACTTAAAAAGTCCGTAGAAAAGAAGATTGAAGACATTATTGCTGATGGGCTTTCACTTGATCAGCTCCAAGAAATGAAAAAGGATTACTGGTGGGGATACCCCTCTGGGTATCTTCTTTACGCACTGGCCGTTGCATCTTGCGACATCAGAAACTTTGAAAAAGCAGACGAGTATCTGGGCAGGTTTCTCTCCGGCTACAGGGAACATCCCCTGTTCGAGCAGGGAGAGGTCCTGCACCTAAGAATTGCCTCCATGAAACTGGTAAAACACTACGCGGTTGGGTGCATTCTTCCCCTCACCGGGAAATTTGCCGCCTACGGAAACCGGGCGCTTGATGCCGTTATTCTCGCCTCCGGCATATTCACCCCGGGGTACGGCAGTCCTATACAACTCTTCATAGAAGACTCGAAGTGTGATCCCGACACGGCCAGAGAGGCGGTAAAAAGACTGGCCAATGAATATCATGTTATCGGCATAATAGGTCCACTCGGAAGCGCGGCATCCCTTGAAGCTGCCAAAGAGGCCCAGGATTTGGGCGTCCCCATAATAACCCTGACCCAGAAGAAAGATATTGCCGACACAGGCGATTATGTTTTTCGAGATTTTCTTACCGGTGATATGCAGGTAAAAGCTCTTGTTACATATTCCATCGATAACCTCGGTATAGAGAATTTTGCTATCTTATATCCAGACGACAATTATGGAACAAAGATGATGAACCTGTTCTGGGATGAGGTGCTTTGGCAGGGCGGACAGATACGCGGGGTGGAATCATACAACAGTAAGCAGACAGACTTCGGTAAGGAAATAAAGGCATTAACCGGGTTAAACTTATCTGAAAAAGACAAAATATCTGGAGAAAATCCTATTCCGATCGTGGATTTTGACGCGCTCTTTATACCGGACTCTTATCCCACCGTGAACATGATAGCCCCCCAGCTTGCCTTCTACGATGTTATCGGCGTGCAGCTCCTGGGAACAAGTATCTGGAATTCTCCTGATCTCTTGGAAAAGAACAGTGAATATCTTAAAGGAGCTATTTTTACTGATTGTTTTTCCCCGGATAGTGCCTACCCGGAGGTCAGGAATTTTATAGATAGTTTTTATGTCGCATGCGGCAGGGAACCGGGCAATCTGGAGGCGCTCGCATACGACGCGACAAAAATAATGACAGACCTGATAACAGAAGACAATGTCGAGGCCAGAGATGATCTGAAAGACAGTCTCTCACACCTCAAGGACTATCCCGGGATAACAGGAATGACTTCATTTTCCGGAACAGGGGACACGGAAAAAACCCCTCATATTCTCACGGTGATGGATGGTGAGATCGTTCAGATAAGATAAGTTTGTTTGCGATCGTTAACAATTGTCAGTTCGCAGTTTTTTTAACCGTGAACCGGTAATTGTAAACCGTGAACGGTTACGTTTATTCTACGCCTGTCGGTATAAGACACATAAAGCGAAAAACTCCTTCGCCTTTATTTATCAGACAGTGTTCCTCCCCGGGCGGAATGAAGATGGTAGCCCCTTCTCCCACAGGGGTTTCATTCCCGAAGTTGTTCCTGGCCGCCGCATTCCCCTCCAGCACGAATATCTCGTGTTCCCACGGATGGTCGTGCAGTGGGCTGGATGCTCCCGGTTCCAGCTCAAATATTCTCATGATAAAATTGGGGGCGCCTTCCCGCTCTCCTATGACAACTCTCTTTTTGACGCCTTCCATAATTTCAATCGTTTCTACATCTTCATAATGACGTATAATCACTTTATATTCCCCCTTCTTTCCGGATCGTGTTATGGTTCAACGGCCTGTTTATTCATCTTTTTTGCGTCTGGAAAAAGTTTTTTTGAATTTCAACGCCGATCTTATTACACCGATAATGTTTTCCATTCCTAGAAATTCCGTATTTATAATGAGGTCGTAATTTATTGGGTCTTCTATATTCACCTTGAAATACCTTCTCACCGATTCCCTGCGCTCCGCCTCCTTCAAAATAATTCGCTTCTTTGCATCTTCTTCCGTAATACCAAACTCCTGCATCATATGGCGGATCTTCGTCTCCATGGGGGCAATGAACCTTACCCTGAGAGTTTCCTCGGGGGGAAGAATCAGGTTGGCGCCTCTGCCGATAATGATGGCACCCCCCTGTTCCCCTATGGAACCTATGACTTTTGTAAGGTGGTATACATATTTATCCGTCAGGAGAAAGCGAGTCGCCTTCAGATACACTATCCAGTTATCCAGCACATTGCGTGTCTTCTCATCCAGTTGCGAAACAACCTTCTCGCTCATCCTGGTACTTTCCGCCACTCCATTTATGACCTTGGAATCTATGATGTCAAGCTTCAATTCCTTAGAGAGCCGCTGAACCACCTCATTTACAATACTTCCCGGTTGTCTTGAGATGGTTATGACAGGCAAAGGGGCTTCTTTTCTTTCCTTTCTCCTCTCTTCCGATATTTCCCACTTCTTTATCTGCTCTTCAACAATGCGACTAAGCTCCATGTTTCCTTTTCTCATATTACCACCTTTCCAGTTTCTTCTCATATCACTGCAGGTAAATTTATTATAATACACGAAGGTCTGTCAATACTTTTCCGGCCCGGTGAAACCACGCCATAACGCAAGCAGACGCACCGCAACTATCGCTATCACCAGACGCGGAATCCACAGCCAGAACAGGCCTATACCAAAGGGGAGAAACAGTACAGGATCTTCAATCATGGAGTGATTAATCCCTATCGAGAGATGAAGCCTCTCCAGTTCTTCATCAGTAAGATTACCCTTTTTTGCCTCTTCGACGATTACCGCCCCGCCATAGGTCAACCCGAAAATAATGGCAGTTATCCAAAGCATACCTACCTCGCGGCTCAGTCCCATAATCTTTAAAGCAGGAGAGATAAACCTAACAATATGATTTATCCATCCAAATATTTTGAATATTTCCAACATTGTTAGCACAAGCATAATGATAATAAATATCTTTATGGCCAAGGCCACCATCACATGAATCCACTGGATCAGCATATCCGTGAACGTCTGACCGGAATGCAGGATGGTTATCGCGGCGCCAGCGACACTTTGTTCGGTTGTATTTATGAAGGGCGCTATGATAAGCACGGTAATGACAGCAAAGACAAGACGGAAAAGAGTGGCTCTTAGAATTCCCATACCCGATTTTCCCTGAATTATGCCTTCCAGGATCAGGTTGTGCGCTATGAGGAGAAAAACGGCTATCAAGGTCATCTGCCCTACGTTGAGAGGAAGTACCGCCATGGAGGCAATTCCGCCATATATGCCGGTCAGCGCCCCCATAAGCAGCGGCAGTGCGGCAATGCCCGGAAGGCTTAGAAGCCCCATGACCGGCTGGATCACAAAATCAACCCGCTCCATCCATCCGCTCCATGCGAGAAGCGCAGTCAAAAAGGACACCGGGAGGATTATCTCTATCATCCAGATAAAACCTTTCCACCCCTTGCTGATTCCTCTGGCAAGACCTTTTTTGAGTTTACCGCTGTTTGTCTGGTAATTCATGGAATGGGTTTCTTTATCCGGGGATTAATCGAAAATAATGGTCTTTGAACCATAAACCAGTATCCGGTGTTCCAGATGAAGCCTGACCGCCTTCGCGAGGATGGTTCTTTCCAGGTCTTTTCCTTTGAGTTTCATATTGTCCACCGAATCCTTGTGCGTTATCTTTATAACATCCTGCGCAATTATAGGCCCTTCGTCCAGCGTTTCCGTAACGTAATGGCTGGTGGCGCCGATGATCTTCACTCCCCTGTCATACGCCTGCTGGTAGGGATCGCCACCCGCGAAGGCCGGCAGAAACGAATGGTGTATATTGATTATCCTGCCATGATACCTGCCGACAAATTCCCCGCTTAATATCTGCATGTAGCGGGCCAGAACAACCATGTCTATTCCTTCTTTTTCCAATTCGGCAATCGTTCTCTTTTCCTGCTCTATCTTGTTTTCCGGCGTAATCGGATAATATCTGTAGACAAGATTAAAATGATCGGCCAGCGGTTTCATGTCGAGATGATTACTTATTACGAGGGGTATCTCCGCCCTGAATTCCCCCATCTGGTGCCTCAGTATGAGATCATGAAAACAGTAGACATGTCTGGAAACAAATATTGCCATTTTAGGCATATAATCGGAGAAATGTATATTCCATTTCATTCCGAACCTCTCCACAAGGGGTGAGATCGCGCCCTTTAGCTCGTCGCGGGCAATGGTAAATCCCTCCATATCCCATTCCACCCGCATGAACAGCATATTTTCAGGTTGAACCGAATACTGGGCAGCGTCCAGTATATTACCATTGTGCTCTGAGATAAAGTTGGATATCCCCGCCACAATCCCTTTTTGATCGGGGCAGGACAGCAGCAATATCGCTGTTGTTTTTTCCATGATCGACAACTCCTTCCTGAAAAATTCTGTCCATATATGAAAATGGCACTCCAAGTCAAGAAAGATGGACCAGTAAAAAGTCTAAAACTATCCCTTTTTGTCATTCTGTCGTAAGCCGGAATCCAGTTATATCAAATAATTACAGATTGTTCGGACTCCGGTTGTCACCGGAGTGACAACTTTTTACAAAGCTATCAAGAAAGGTTTGCCAAAACGAGATGGTGTGATATAACGTCTTGCGTTTACTCGCAGGGGAAAGCGAGGGGTGCTTTTATATCATATAAACAGGAGATCCGGATGAATCTGGTGGAAAAAATCGATCTGCCCAACAATCTGGTTTTACAGGTGTGGGATAAATCACGTGCTATCGCCTCCGACATTACAAAGGTTGAACTGTTCATAGTGATAAATGTCGAAATCAGAAAAGAGTATTTCAGCGATCCCGCGCATTTTCAACAGGTCATCGCGGTGTTCGGTCAAGAGATATCCTACGGATATACGAAGGAGAGAACATTTGTCGATACCACGAACAGGGAAAAGGTTTTCGATGAACTGCTGGATGATTTCAGAAGAGACTCAATCCCCTATATATCGAGGACCGATTTCCCCTCACGCTTCGCCATGTCAAAGCTGCGCGATATCCGACAACACCCCTACAGGTATCGTCACAAGGGAACTACTCAGGTTGTGTAGCCTGTATACTGAAAGCATTGAGGATAATTATTCAGCAAGTGTGTAGGGTGGATTAAGGAGCCAAAACGACGAATTCACCAAAATCCCGACAAGTCGGGTCTAAACTGGAGATGTAAAATGAAAAGAAAAGTTTCTGTAATCGGAGCCGGTTTTGTGGGCACAATGACCGCTCAGAGAATCGTTGAGAAAAATTTGGCAGATGTTACTCTGCTGGATATTGTTGAGGGTCTCCCGCAGGGAAAAGCCCTTGACATCATGCAGTCAGCTCCTGTCGAGGGATTCGACAGGCAGATAACCGGCTCTAACGACTTTGCCGATACCGAACATTCGGATATCGTGGTCTTTACCGCCGGTTTTCCCAGAGCGCCCGGCATGAGCAGGGAAGAACTCGCCCTTAAGAATGGAGGCATAGTAAAATCCGTTGTGGAAACGGTCGCGAGGCATGCACCCGACTGCATCATCATCATGGTAACAAATCCGCTAGATGTCATGACACACCTTGCATGGAAGGCATCGGGATTCCAGGCAGAAAGAGTCATGGGTATGGGGGGCATACTTGACAGCGCGAGGTATAGGACTTTTCTGGCTGAAGAACTGAATGTATCGGCGGGAAATATAGAAACCATGATTCTGGGAAGTCACGGGGATACTATGGTACCGATAGATTCTCATACCACTGCGGGAGGTATCCCGGTAAGCCGGCTCATAGGAAGGGACCGACTCGACGCTATTATTGAAAGGACAAAGAACGGGGGCGCCGAGATTGTAAATCTTCTCAAATCCGGCAGCGCGTGGCATGCCCCTTCTTCTTCCGCGGTCGCCATGGTAGAGGCGATACTGGGCGACAGCAAGAGAATCTTTCCCGTTTCAGCATATCTGACGGGGCAGTACGGCATTGAGGATGTGTATATTGGTGTTCCGGTAAAACTGGGTGCATCCGGAATTGAAGAGATATATGAGATAGCCCTTTCCGACAAAGAGCTGGAGGGTCTGAAACGGTCCGCCGGAGCGGTCCGTAAAACGTTTGAAGGCCTGAAGATTTCATGAGCTATTCATCCATCGAAGAGCTTCTCCCCCTTGTCCAGAAACCGGGCAGATATATAGGTGGGGAGATAAATTCCATAAAAAAAG